>NZ_JBHYWP010000159.1:0-10190 GCF_042751845.1 Streptomyces sp. NPDC059398
GAGCCCGGCCCCCCCCCGCCTCGCGACGCCCCCCGCGCGCGCCCGGGGCCGCGCCGCGCGGCCCCCCGCCCGCCCCCCGCCCCACCCCACGACCGCCCCGCCGGGTGCCGTGCCGCGGGCCGGCGGGGGGGACGGGTGTCAGCAGTGACGAGGTGTTCCAGGTCGAGACGCACGGGATCGACCCGATCCCCGACGAGGACCGGCACGGCAGTGCCAAGGACATCTTCTGGCTCTGGTTCGGCTCCAATCTGACCTTCACCTACGTCATCAACGGCGCTCTCGCCGTCGGCTTCGGACTCTCCTTCTGGCAGGCCACCGCCGCCGTCGTGATCGGCGGGCTGACCTTCTTCGTCATCAGCGCCGCCGGCCTGAGCGGGATACGTACCGGCACCGCGACCCTGGTCATCTCCCGGGCCCCCTTCGGTGTCCTCGGCAACTTCCCGGCCGGACTGCTCAACTGGGTCGTCTCCATCGGCTACACCATCGTCAACACGGTGGTCGGCACCCTGGCACTCGAAGCGCTCTTCGCCGACATCGGATGGCACGGCGGCGACGCCTCCCGGGCGCTCGCGCTGGTGATCACCCTCGCCGTGACCTTCGCGGTCGCCATGTGGGGCCATGCCACGGTGCAGTTCGCCGAGCGGTGGATGGCGTACGTGCTCGCCGCCGGGTTCGGAGTGCTGCTGGTCTTCCTGCTGCCCGGCGCCACGACGGGCGCCGACTCCGGGGGAGCCCCCGGGTTCTCCGGCTGGACGCTCGCCTTCGTCGTGATGCTCGCGGGCCCCTTCTCGTATCTGCCGATGCCCGCCGACTACACCCGATATCTGCCCCGTGAGACCTCGCTGCGCTCCCTCACCTGGACCGGTGCGCTCGGCGGCCTCATCTCATCGGTGGCGCTCGGCGTCGCCGGGGTCGCGGCCGCCACCCAGGCCGATATGACGGACGCCGTGGCCGGGGTGGAGAAGCTGCTGCCCGGCTGGTTCCAGCCGGTCTTCCTGCTGCTCGTGCTCGGCGGTTCGGTCACCAACTCGATCCTCACCCTCTACTCGTCCAGCCTCAACCTCCAGGTGCTCGGCATCCCGTGGAGCCGGGCCAGGGCGATCATCGTCAGCGTCGCCGTGACCGCGCTCGGCTCGCTCGGCGCGCTCTTCCTGGTGGACTTCACCGAGTCGCTGCTGAGCTTCCTCTCCCTGCTGATCATCGTGTTCGCCCCGTGGGGCGGGGTCTTCCTCGCCGACATGCTGATGCGCCGCTGCCGTTACGACACCCGCGCGCTGCACGCGGGGCGCGACGGTGCGTACTGGTACCGCGGCGGCTTCCATGTCCCCGGGATGGCCGCCCTCGTCGCCGGCATGGCCTTCGCCGCGCTGACCTGCGACTCGGAGCTGTGGACCGGGCCGCTGGTCGCCCCGCTCGGCGGCGGCGACCTCACTCTGCTCGGCTCGGTCGTCTCCGGGCTCGTCTACTGGGTCCTGGCCCGTGGCCGGTTGCGCGGGGCCCCCGCCGACAGCTGACCGGCCCGCGTCCGTACGGGCCGGACGACGCCACCCCGTACGGCCGGCACCACGAGCACCATCCCCACCACCGGCGCCGCCGACACCGCCCCCGTCACTCGTACCTCCCGCACCATCCGTACCTCCCGTACTACCCCCAGGAGTCCGTCCCTCATGACCCGCACCGCCGCCCCCGCCGACCTGGTTCTGCGCAACGCCCGTATCCACACCGTCGATCCGCGGCTCCCCGCCGCCGAGGCACTCGCCGTCCGCGGCGGCCGTATCGTCTGGCTCGGCCCCGACGCTGAGGCGGCGGCCTGGACGGGCGAGGGCACCCGGACCGTCGACGGGGCGGGCCGGCTGGTGCTGCCCGGCTTCATCGACGCGCACAACCACGTACGGCTCGGCTCCGACGACGCCTGCGTCCAGCTCGCCGGAGCCCGCACCCTCACCGAGATCCACCACCGCATCACCGCCTGGAGCGCCGAGCACCCCGACGCCGAGTGGATCGAGGCCGAGGCCTTCGACTACTCGGCGATCCCGGACGGCCGGATGCCGAACGCCGCCGACCTCGACCAGGTCACCGGCGACACCCCCGCCTTCGTCCTCAGCTACGACGTCCACACCGCCTGGCTCAACACCGCGGCCCTGCGCCGTCTGGGCGTCACCAGGGAGACGACCTCGCTGCCGTTCGGGCGCGCCGAGACCGACCCGGTCACCGGTGAACCCACCGGATTCATCAAGGACTTCGCGGTGAAGGGGCTCTCCCGTGCGGGACACAGAGCACTGCGCGAACTGGGCGTGCCGTGGGCGGCACCCGACCGGCAGTACGGCCGGCTGGTGAAGAGCCTGGACGACGCGATCGGCTTCGGCATCACCACCGTCGTCGAACCGCAGAACTCCCTGGACGACCTGGAGCTGTTCACCCGCGCCCGCGCCGATGGCCGGCTCCGTTCGCGCCTCGTCGCCGCGCTCTTCCACCCGCGCGGCACCACCGACGCCGACCTGGACGACTTCGCGGCGGCCGCCGCCCGGTTCGACGACGACCGCATGCGGGTCGGCCCGCTCAAGCTCTACATCGACGACGTGGTCGAGCCGCGCACCGCAGCGCTCCTCGAACCGTACGCGGGCTGCGGCAGGCACCGGGGCGACACCTTCTACCCGGCGGAGGAGTTCGCCGGGCTGCTCGCCAAGCTGGACGCCCGGGGCTTCCAGTGCTTCGTGCACGCCACCGGGGACCGGGGCATCCGCACCGTCCTGGACGCCGTCGAGCACGCCGCCGCGGTCAACGGGCGGCGCGACGCCCGCCACCAGGTCGTCCACGTCGAGTGTCTGGACCCGCAGGACACGGCGCGCTTCGCCGAGCTGGGTGTCGTCGCCTGTATGCAGCCGAGGCACTGCGCCCCCGAGATCGCGGGGCCCGGCCAGGACTGGGCGCAGAACATCGGCTCGGACCGCTGGCACAAGGCCTGGCCCATGCGCAGCCTGCACGAGGCGGGTGCCGTGCTGGCCTTCTCCAGCGACTGGAACGTGGCCGAGATGGACCCGCTGATCGGCATCTACACCGCGGTCACCCGCCGTCCGCTCGGTGGCGGCGAGCCCTGGCAGCCGGGCGAGACAGTGGATGTCGAGACGGCGGTGCACGGATACACCATGGGCTCCGCGTACGCCAACTTCCTTGAGGACGAACGTGGTTCGCTGAGCGTCGGCAAGCTGGCAGACTTCACCGTCCTGTCCCGGGACATTCTGCGGATCCGCCCGGAGGACATCCCCGGTACGAAGGCCGAGCTGGTCGTCGTCGGCGGCGAGGTGGTGGCCGGGACCGGGGCCTGAGACCCGGGAGCCGGGGGCCGTGGCTACGGCCCGGCCCCCGGCGGCAGCCGCCCCGGCCGTGTACGGCATCGTGAGGACCGGCAGGGACCTCCGGGTCCACCGGCTCCCGTACCGGAGCGCCGCCGCCGGGCACGCGCTCCACCGGGACAAGGACAGACAGGGGACCCGCGATGAGCGACGACGGAGTGCGGGCGCGCACCGAGGGGCGGATCGGCCTTCTCACCCTCGACCGGCCGAAGGCGCTGAACGCGCTGAACCGGGCGATGGTGAACCGTATCGACAAGGCGCTCACCGCCTGGGAGCAGGACCCCGCCGTGGAGAGCGTCGTGCTCACCGGGGCGGGGGAGCGCGGGCTGTGCGCGGGCGGCGACATCCGGATGATCTACGAGGATGTACGCACAGGGGGGAGCGGAGCGGACGCGTTCTGGCGTGACGAGTACCGGCTGAACGCCCGGATCGCCCGCTACTCCAAGCCGTATGTCGCCCTCATGGACGGCATCGTGATGGGCGGCGGTGTCGGGGTCTCGGGCCACGGGAGCGTCCGGATCGTCACCGAGCGCTCCAGGATCGCGATGCCCGAGACGGCCATCGGGTTCGTCCCCGATGTCGGGGGCACCCATCTACTCGGCAGGGCGCCCGGGGAGCTCGGCACCCACCTCGCGCTGACCGGGGCGGCCGTCGGTGCGGGCGACGCGCTGCTGTGCGGGCTCGCCGACCACTTCGTACCGGCGGAGCAACTCCCGGGCCTGCTAGCGGCGTTGGCCCGGGAGCCGGTGGCCGATGTGCTCCGGGCCCATGCGGCCGGGGCGCCGGGTGCGGAGCTGGCCGGGCAGCGGGAGTGGATCGACCACTGCTATGCGGCCCGCACGGCCGAGGAGATCATCGCCCGCCTGCTCGGCACCGGAGTGCCCGCCGCCAAGGAGACCGCCGAAACCCTGCTGAGCCGGTCGCCCACCGCGCTCAAGGTGACGCTGGCCGCGGTCCGCCGCGCCCGTGAACTCGGCACGCTGGAGCGGGTCCTGGAGCAGGAGTACCGGGTCTCGCGCTCCGCGCTGGCCTGGCCCGACTTCATGGAGGGGATCCGCGCCCAGGTCATCGACAAGGACCGCGAACCCCGCTGGTCCCCGGCGGAACTGGCCGGGGTCACCGATGAGCAGGTCGACGGCTGCTTCACGCACCTCGGCGCCGCGGAGCTCGACCTTTCCTGACGCGGTCCCGGGGCGGGCTCCTGATGCGGCCCTGGGCGGGCCGGACTCATGCACTTCTCATCTACGGCACTCCGTGCACACCTGGCATGACGTGCCAGTGAGGGCATAGGTTCTGCCCATGTCCTCATCGACGCACAGTGCCGTGATGGCGGCGCTCGTCCTGGTCCTTGCCGCTGCCGCGATACCGGCGTACCGGCCGCTCGCACGGAGAACGGGCCGGCCGGCCGCGGTCACACTGGCGGCGCTGCTCGCGGTGGCGCTGTGTCTGGGGATCACGCTGCCCGATCAGATCGTCGGCGGGACGGCCGGGCGGCTCGGGGCGTGCGTGACCGGCGACTCGGTCCGTACGCTCACGGGCGGCGCTGTTCACAACGCGGTCAATGTGGTGCTGTGGGTGCCCCTGGGGCTGCTGGCCACCCTGGCCTCGCGCCGGCCGGTGCTCGTGACGCTCGCGGGGTCGGCGGCCTGGGTGGTGGTCGAGCTGTTGCAGACGCTCGACCCCGTACGGTCCTGCCAGCCGCTCGACTGGGCGAACAACACGCTGGGCGTCGCGGCCGGGGCACTCATCGGGTGGCTGATCGGCCGTGCCCGCGACGCCCGGCAGGCACGCTGAGCCGGTGGCCCGGTGGCCCGGTGGCCCGGTGGCCCGGTGGCCCGGTGGCCCGGTGGCCCGGTGGCCCGGTGGCCCGGTGGCCCGGTGGCCCGGTGGCCCGGCCGTCCGCTGTGCCGCCGAGCCGATGCCCGCTCCGTCTGCTATTCCGCGGAAGCCTCCCGGGGCCAGCTGCCGGTCGTGCGCAGCAGGGCGATGAAAGCCCGCTCGGCCGGGGAGAGCAGCCGGTCGCGTCGGCTCACCAGGCTGATGGGGCGGGAACGCGGCCGCGGGCCCACCGGCACCACCGCCAGGGAACCGGCCCGTACATCGCCGTCGACCGCGTGCTCCGAGATCAGCGTGAGCCCGAGACCGGCGGCCACACACTGCTTGACGGCCTCCGGGCCCCAGATGTCGCCGTGCGACACCTCCGTCAGACCCCACTCGGCCAGCACCTCCTCCTGCAGCTCGCGGGTCTGCGAGCCGGGCTCGCGCAGCAGGAAGCGGCAGCCCGCCAGCTCGGCGGGACCGACCTCACCGGCACCCGCCAGCGGATGCGACGGCGCGGCGACGAGCACCAGCCGCTCGTCCAGTACGTGTTCGACGACGAGCTGAGCCGCGGTGGGCGCCCCCGCGACCACCGCGACGCCGATTCCGCCGCCGACCAGCCGTTCCAGTACCGCCTCGTTGTTGCCCACGAAGATGTCGCACTCGATGCCCGGATGCGCGCTCTGGTACCGGGCGAGGAGCGACGGCAGCAGATAGGTGCCGACCGTCGTGGTGCCGCCGACCAGCAGCCGTCCCGATGCCAGTCCACTGACCTGCTGCACCGCGGCGACAGCCTCGTCGGCGAGCAGGAAGACCCGTTTCCCGTACTCGGCCAGGACCTCGCCCTCGGCCGTGGGCCGGATCCGGGTGCCCGAGCGGTCCACCAGCGTGACCCGCAGGGACTGCTCAAGTCTGCGCACTTGGTTGGAGACGGACGGCTGGCTCATATAGAGCTTCTGCGCCGCCGCCGAGAAGCCGTGGTGCTCGACCACCTGCATGAAGATCCACAATCGGTGGAGGTTGAGTTCCACATGCCTCCTGAGCTGGCTCATCGACTCTCCGCACCCGGCAGCCTAACGGCGGACCGGCCTGGTGGGCAGGGGTGCGGCGACCCCGTCGGAGCTATGGGCCTCATAGCGATTCCGGTGGTTCTCCACCGGTCGCGGCGGGTGCTACCCATGAAAGAGGAGAGCGGCAGCCACCGCTCCGGACTTCGACCTCAGGGGTGGATCCGTACATGAAGGAATCTGTGGCCGAACGGCTCGACGTGAACGGGCGAAGCTACGGCCGGCCCCGCCGGCCGGTCGTCGTGGTCTGCATCGACGGCAGTGAACCCGCCTACCACGAACGGGCCGTGGCGGACGGCCGGATGCCTTTCCTCGAACGCATGCTGGAGCGCGGCAGCGATCTGCGGGCCGACTGCACCATGCCGTCGTTCACCAACCCCAACAACCTCTCCATCGCGACCGGCACACCCCCCTCGGTGCACGGCATTTGCGGCAACTACTTCTACGACACCGAGACCGGTACCGAGGTCATGATGAACGACCCGGCGCTGCTGCGTGTGCCCACCCTCTTCGCTACGTTCTCCGCCGCCGGGGCGAAGGTCGCCGTCATCACCGCCAAGGACAAGCTGCGCAGGCTGCTGGGGCGTGGCCTGGTCGACGGCATGTGCTTCTCGGCCGAGAAGGCCGACCAGGTCACGGAGGAGGAGAACGGCATCGGCAAGGTGCTGGAGCGGGTCGGCATGGAGCTGCCCTCCGTGTACAGCGCCGGGCTCAGCGAACTCGTCATGGCGGCCGGCGCGGACGTACTGGAGCAGGAACGGCCGGACCTCATGTACCTCTCGCTCACCGACTACGTCCAGCACAAGCACGCACCGGGCTCACCCGTCGCCAACGACTTCTACGCCATGCTCGACGGCTACTTCGAGCGGATCGACGCGCTCGGCGCCGTCCTCGTCGTCACCGCCGACCACGGCATGAACGCCAAGAGCGACGGGCGGGGCGACGCCCGGGTGGTGTTCCTCCAGGACGTACTCGACGCACGGCTCGGCGAGGGAACGGCGCGGGTCGTGCTGCCCATCACCGACCCGTACACGGTGCACCACGGCGCGCTCGGCTCGTACGCGACCGTGCATCTGCCCGAAGACACCGACGTGGCACCGCTGGTGGCCGCGCTCGCCCTGCTGGACGGCGTGGACACCGTGCTCACCCGGGCACAGGCCTGCGAGCGCTTCGAGCTGCCGCCCGACCGGATCGGCGACCTCGTCGTCATCGCCGAACGCAACACGGCGCTGGGCACCACCCCGGCCCGGCACGACATCTCCGGCTTCGAGGAACCGCTGCGCTCGCACGGCGGACTGACGGAGCAGCGGGTGCCCTTCCTGGTCAACGCGCCGACCGGGCCGCTGCCCGACGGCCACCGGCTCCGTAACTTCGACGCCTACTGGGTGGGCACCGCACTCGCGGCGGACCGGCCGCTCACCGGCTGACGCCGACCGGTCCGAACGCCCCCTCCGCGACCCCCGCACCACTGACCCGGCCCCGGCGTGCGCTGTCGAGGCGTGCGCCGGGGCCGAGCCATGCCCAGGTACGACTCCGATCCCTCACCCGCACCCCCGCGCCGAGGACAGGACACCGCCATGGCAGACACCCCACCGCAACCACCACCGGTTTCGCGACCGGCACCGGCATCACAGCCGCCCCCGGCCGGCCCACCCGTCACCACCCGTGAGGCACTCGCAGAGGTCTCACCGCTGCTCCGTTCCGCACGGTCCCGCCGCTGGCGCCGGCAGATCTTCGCGATCACCTGGCTCGCGTACGTCGGCTTCTACTTCGTACGGCAGGCGTTCTCCGTCGCCAAGCTGGGCATCCTGGACGACCCCTCCGTGCATACCGTGCTCACCGAGCACGTCCTCGGCGTCATCGACGCGGTCTACCTCGCGGCGTACGCGGCCGGTCAGTTCCTCTGGGGCATGTGGGCCGACCGGTTCGGGCCCCGGGTGGTGGTGATCGGCGGAATGGCCGGTGCCATGGCCGCGGCCTGCGTGATGGGGCTGAGCAGCGCCCTCCTGGTGTTCGGCGGCGCCATGGTGGTCCAGGGGCTCGCCCAGTCGGCGGGGTGGGCGCCGCTCTGCAAGAACATGGGGAACTTCTTCGCCGTGGGGGAGCGCGGCCGGGTGCTCGGCGTATGGAGCACCAACTACGCGTTCGGCGGGCTCGTGGCCCCGCCCTTCCTCGGATGGGTCGCCTACTCCGTGTTCGACAGCTGGCGGGCGGCCTTCCTCTCCGGCGCCGCCACCCTCGCCGTCGTACTCCTGCTGTTCGTGCTCTTCCAGCGGGACTCGCCCCGGGACGTGGGCCTTCCGGAGCCGGCCGGACCTGCGGAACTCACAGAACCCGGGTCGCTCACGGAAGCCACGGAAGCCAAAGAACCCACGGAAGCCGCGGTACCCACAGAACCCGCGGAGACCCCGGAGGCCGTACGGAGTGCCGTGCCCCGGACCGACGGTGTGCCGCGACACTCGGCCATCGGCCTCTACCGCGAAACCCTGCGCGACCGCATGGTGCTCACCCTCGGCCTCTGCTACTTCCTGCTCAAGCCCGCCCGTTACGCCATCCTCCTCTGGGGCCCGGTGATCGTCAGCCACCGGCTCCCGGAGATCGACAAGGTCGGCGCCACCCTCATCCCCATCGCGTTCGGGGTCACGGGCGTCCTCGCCCCGATCCTGGTGGGCTGGGTATCCGACCGGCTCTTCCGGTCCCGGCGGGTGCCCGCGTGCGTCCTCGCCCTGGGCGTACTGACCGCGGCCCTCGCGCTGTTCATGCCGCTCACCGCGGCCGGCAGCGTCGAGGTCATGATCGCCGTGCTCGCGGTGATCGGGCTCGCCGTGTACGCGGCCGACGCGATGATCTCGTGTGTCGCCGCCGTGGACTTCGGCAGCGCCAAGGGCGCCGGAACCGCCGCAGGTCTGGTCAACGGCTGCGGCTCGGTCGGCGCCATCCTCGGCGGTCTGCTCCCCGGGTTCCTCTCCGGGGGCGTGCTGTTCACCGGCTTCGCCGGGGCCGCGCTCCTCGCCGGACTGCTGATGCTCCCGCACTGGAACCGCGTACCGCGCACCACGTCCTGAGCCTCCTGCACACCACGAGAAGGAGACAGCCATGACCGTCAACCGTGCCGACACCGCCGTCGTCGGCGGAGGCATCGTCGGCCTCGCCCACGCGCTCGCCGCCGCCCGCCGGGGGGACCGCGTCGTCCTGTTCGAGCGCGACGACTTCGCCGTCGGCGCCTCCATCCGCAACTTCGGCATGATCTGGTCGGTCGGCCAGCAGCGCGGCGAGGTGTACGAACGAGCCCTGCGTACCCGGGAGATCTGGCTGGAGATCGCCGCCAAGTCCGGCCTCTGGGCCGCGCCGACCGGTTCGCTGCATCTGGCACACCACCCCGACGAGGTCGCAGTCCTGGAGGAGTTCCTCGCGATCACCCCAGCGGCCCGGGAGCGCGGCGTACGGATGATCACCGCGGCCGAGACCCGGGAACGCAGCACCACCGCGCGCACCGACGGGCTGCTCGCCGCGATGTGGAGCCCGACCGAACTCAACGTCGACCCCAGGCTCGCCATCCCGGCGGTCGCCAGGCATCTGGTGACCGAGTACGGCGTCGACATCCGGTTCGGCACGACCGTACGCGGTATCGGTCTGCCGACGGTCTCCACCACCGAGGGCGACTGGCACGCCGACCGGGTCTATGTCTGCAGCGGCAACGACTTCGCGACGCTCTACCCCGAAGTCTTCGCCCGGAGCGGGCTGGTGCGGTGCAAGCTCCAGATGATGCGCACCGGCGCCCAGCCGGCCGGCTGGCAGCTCGGCCCGATGCTCTGCGGCGGGCTGACCCTGCTGCACTACGCGGCCGTCGACGTCGGTGTGTGGAAGGGCGCGCGGGGCGCCCCGGTGGGGGTGGAACCTCCCGACCACCCGGGGTAAGGCCGCCCGGTGCGGGGCAGCCACACCGCGGGCG
>NZ_JBHYWP010000159.1:10200-10754 GCF_042751845.1 Streptomyces sp. NPDC059398
GGTGACCCCGTGTCCATCCGCCGCCTTCTCCCGAGTGGTTGTCGAGGCCCGCGCTGGCCGCCCGGATGGGTGAGGAACTGCCCTTCCACCGGGAGAACGGCGTCCATGTGCTGCTCTCGCAGACCGCGGACGGCCGGCTGACCATCGGCGACAGCCACGCGTACGCCAACACCCTCCACCCCTTCGAGAGCGAGGAGATCAACCAGGCGGTGGTGGACTATCTGGGCACCTTCGCCCAGCTGCCCAACCCGGCCATCACCGAGCGCTGGAGCGGCTACTACCCGTCTCTGCGGGACGGCCGTACGGAGCTGCTGACCGAGCCCGAACCGGGTGTCACCGTGGTGAACGGTGTCGGCGGCGCCGGGATGACCCTGTCGTTCGGGCTCGCCGAGGAGATCGTCGGAGGCTGACACCGGCCCGTACGGCGGCCCGCACGGCGTGGGCCCGCCACCCACCAGCCGGGTGTGGGGACCACCCAGAGGGTCACGTGAATGCGGGGGCGGGGGGTTTGTTTTAAAATACAGAATACACACACAGAGATATTTACAACCCAC
>NZ_JBHYWP010000160.1:0-6867 GCF_042751845.1 Streptomyces sp. NPDC059398
CTGTGGGAGAGTAGGACGCCGCCGAACAATTTTTGGCCTCAGCCCCGGACCGTTATGGTCCGGGGCTGAGGCATTTCTGCGTCCACATGCAGTTCCAGCCGGCCGCTGACCCCTGTGACTTGACCCGCTCCGGCTGAGGGTAGGGTCAGTGGGCATCGTTCGTACGTTCCTCACAGGAGGCCCCCGGGTGGAGGTCCAGGAGACCCGCGTTCAGACGGACCGGGTACTCACCATCCCCAACATTCTCAGCATGGCCCGCCTGGTCGGGGTGCCCGTTTTCCTGTGGCTGATTCTCCGGCCCGAGTTCGGCGGGCCCAAGAGCGATGGCTGGGCATTGCTGGTGCTCGCGCTGAGCGGGGTGAGTGATTATCTCGATGGCAAGCTGGCCCGCCGCTGGAACCAGATCAGCAACCTGGGACGGCTGCTCGACCCTGCCGCAGACCGTCTCTTCATTCTCTCCACCCTGGTCGGTCTGACCTGGCGGGAGATCCTGCCGATTTGGTTGACCGCGGCACTATTGGCCCGTGAGCTGATGCTTCTGGTCATGGTGGGAATCCTGCGCAGGCACGGCTATCCGCCGCCCCAGGTGAACTTTCTGGGGAAGGCAGCTACCTTCAACTTGATGTACGCGTTCCCGTTGCTCCTGCTCAGCGACGGTAGCGGCTGGCTGGGCACCCTGGCGTCGATTCTCGGATGGGCGTTCGCAGGGTGGGGTACAACGCTCTACTGGTGGGCAGGAATCCTGTACGTGGTACAAGTCCGTCGGCTCGTGAAGGCGGATGTAGCAGCCGATTGAACTCGTCGATGCGCGCCGTGCAGCGTGGCCGGATTGCGTATGACGCCCGAGTGTCCTCACCGGACGGGTGAAGTCGGCTGGACTGTCGACATCTCAAGGAGGGCGCTTCCGACATGAAGGCCGTCGTGATGGCTGGTGGCGAAGGCACACGTCTTCGCCCTATGACCTCAAGTATGCCCAAGCCGCTCCTGCCGGTGGTCAACCGGCCGATCATGGAACATGTGCTGCGACTGTTGAAGCGGCACGGGCTCAGTGAAACGGTCGTCACCGTGCAGTTCCTCGCATCGCTCGTCAAGAATTACTTCGGCGATGGTGAAGAGCTCGGTATGGAGCTCACATACGCGAACGAGGAGAAGCCGCTCGGCACTGCGGGAAGCGTCAAGAATGCGGAAGAGGCACTGAAGGACGACACCTTTCTGGTGATCTCCGGGGATGCGCTCACCGACTTCGACCTGACCGATCTCATTAATTTTCACAAGGAGAAGGGCGCACTCGTCACGGTGTGCCTCACGCGGGTACCGAATCCGCTGGAGTTCGGCATCACCATCGTGGACGAGGAAGGAAAGGTCGAGCGCTTCCTTGAGAAGCCGACCTGGGGCCAGGTCTTCTCGGACACCGTGAACACGGGCATCTATGTGATGGAACCCGAGGTCTTCGACTACGTCGAGGCAGACGTTTCAGTCGACTGGTCCGGTGATGTCTTCCCCCAGCTCATGAAGGACGGGAAGCGAGTCTACGGCTATATCGCCGAGGGCTACTGGGAGGACGTGGGCACACACGAGAGCTATGTGAAGGCCCAGGCCGACGTTCTCGAAGGGAAAGTCGATGTGGACATCGACGGCTTCGAGATCTCTCCCGGCGTATGGGTGTCCGAAGGCGCCGAAGTACATCCTGACGCCGTGCTCCGAGGACCCACCTACATCGGCGACTACGCCAAGGTGGAAGAGGGCGTGGAGATCCGGGAGCACACCGTCGTCGGTTCCAACGTGGTCGTCAAGACCGGTGCTTTCCTGCACAAGGCCGTCATCCACGACAACGTGTACATCGGTCAGCAGTCCAACCTGCGCGGCTGTGTGATCGGGAAGAACACCGACATCATGCGGGCCGCCCGCATCGAGGACGGCGCCGTCATCGGTGATGAGTGCCTCGTCGGTGAGGAATCCATCATCCAGGGCAATGTGCGGGTCTATCCCTTCAAGACCATCGAAGCCGGCGCGTTCGTCAACACCTCGGTGATCTGGGAGTCCCGTGGCCAGGCACATCTCTTCGGTGCGCGCGGCGTCTCCGGGATCCTGAATGTCGAGATCACCCCGGAGCTCGCGGTACGGCTGGCGGGTGCGTACGCCACCACGCTCAAGAAGGGCTCAACCGTCACCACCGCGCGTGACCACTCGCGTGGTGCGCGTGCCCTCAAGCGGGCTGTGATCTCCGCTCTCCAGGCCAGCGCCATCGACGTACGGGACCTGGAGAACGCGCCGCTGCCGGTGGCCAGGCAGCAGACCGCGCGCGGCAGCGCCGGCGGCATCATGATCCGGACCTCGCCCGGTGTGCCCGACTCGGTGGACATCATGTTCTTCGACGAGCGCGGCGCGGACCTCTCGCAGGGGAGGCAGCGCAAGCTGGACCGGGTGTACGCGCGCCAGGAGTACCGCCGTGCCTTCCCCGGCGAGATCGGGGACCTGCACTTCCCGGCGAGCGTCTTCGACTCGTACACCGGCGCCCTGCTCCGCAACGTGGACACCACGGGCATCGAGGAAGCCGGGCTCAAGGTCGTGGTCGACGCGTCCAACGGCAGCGCCGGGCTCGTCCTGCCCAGCCTCCTCGGGCGGCTCGGTGTGGACTCGCTGGTCATCAACCCGGGCCTCGACGAGTCGCGGCCGACCGAGACCGCGGACAGCCGCCGTGCCGGTCTCGTCAGGCTCGGTGAGATCGTGGCCTCGGCGCGGGCCTCCTTCGGTGTGCGGTTCGACCCGGTGGGCGAGCGGCTCTCGCTCGTGGACGAGCGCGGACGCATCATCGAGGACGACCGGGCCCTGCTGGTGATGCTGGACCTGATCGCCGCGGAGCGGCGCAGCGGGCGCGTCGCGCTGCCGGTGACGACCACGAGGATCGCCGAGCAGGTCGCCGCCTACCACGGCACCCAGGTGGAGTGGACGACCACATCGCCCGACGATCTGACCCGGGTCGGCCGCGAGGACTCCACCATCTTCGGCGGCGACGGGCGCGGTGGCTTCATCATCCCCGAGTCCAGCAGTGTCTTCGACGGCACCGCGGCGTTCGTCCGTCTCATCGCCCTGGTCTCCCGTACCCAGTTGACGCTCAGTCAGATCGACGCCCGTATTCCGCGCGCCCATGTGCTCCGCCGCGACCTGGCGACCCCCTGGGCCGTGAAGGGCCTGGTCATGCGCCGGGTGGTGGAGGCGGCTGCCGACCGTTCCGTGGACACCACGGACGGGGTGCGGGTCGTCGAACCCGACGGCCGCTGGGTGATGGTGCTGCCGGCTCCGGCCGAGGCGGTCACTCATCTGTGGGCCGAAGGGCCGGACGACGCGTCCGCGCAGGCGCTGCTCGACGAGTGGTCGTCGATCGTGGACGGTGCCGGTCAGTGAGGCCGTGACGGTGTGCCGGACGGCGTGAGCCCGAGCCGTCCGGCACATCCCGGGGCCATTGGGAGGCCGCGGCGGCGGCGTGCGACGATGTGCGGCATGCCGAAGCAGCCACCCGTTCGGAGCGCAGCCTCCCCGCCACCGCGCCCCGATGCGTCGATGTCGCTGCTGAACAACGTGATGGACCACAGCCTCGACGACGGGTACGCCGAGGCGACTGCCCGGCGGCGGGCCGAGGGCAGGGCGGGCCTGCCGCGCTCCCTGCGGGCCAAGGTCGGTCTCGCCGCGGGTCTGGTGCTCGCCGCCGTCGTGGTCACCGTGGGCGCGGCGCAGGCCAGGGTGACGGCGCCGGTCGTCGCCAAGGAGCGCCAGGAGCTCATCGACCGTATCGACTCGGAGACTTCGTCCGCCGACGCCCAGCAGAAGAAGGTGGACGGGCTGCGCGACGCCGTGGGCGAGCAGCAGCGCAAGGCACTCCAGCAGCACGGGGGCGACCAGGGCGGGCTGGTGGCGCTGCTCTCCGGCGCGACAGCGGTGCACGGTCCCGGCGTGAAGCTGGTCATCGACGACGCCAAGGACAGCGCCAAGAGCGACGGCGGGGGGCCACGGGAGAGTCCCGGGTTCTCCGATACGGGGCGGGTACGGGACCGCGACATGCAGCAGTTCGTCAATGCGCTGTGGCAGTCCGGCGCCGAGGCGATCGCCATCAACGGCCAGCGGCTGACGGCTCTGTCGGCGATCCGGGCCGCGGGTGACGCCATACTGGTCGACAACAGGCCGCTGGTGCCGCCGTACACGGTACTGGCGGTGGGGGACGGGAAGCACTTGCTCAGCACATTCGACGACAGCGTCGGCGGACAGTACCTGAAGGTCCTCAAGGACAGCTACTCGATCCGCACCAGCAGTTCCGACCAGGCCGACGTGCGCCTTCCTGCGGCCGCGAGTCTGATCGTACGTACAGCAAAGCCGAAGGCCGCCGGCACCGACCAGAGCGCGGCCGACTCAGGGAAGGGCACATCGTGATCGCCGTACTGGGCCTCGTCGTGGGAGTCGTGGTCGGACTGTTGGTCCGGCCCGAAGTGCCGGCGATGGTCGAGCCCTACCTGCCCATTGCCGTCGTCGCCGCCCTCGACGCGGTCTTCGGCGGTCTGCGGGCGATGCTCGACGGAATCTTCGTGGACAAGGTCTTCGTCGTGTCCTTCCTGTCCAATGTCGTGGTGGCCGCGCTGATCGTCTTCCTCGGCGACAAGCTGGGTGTCGGAGCGCAGTTGTCCACCGGTGTCGTCGTCGTGTTCGGCATCCGCATCTTCTCGAACGCCGCGGCCATTCGCAGGCATGTGTTCCGGGCGTGAGGCCGATGGGTGACGAACCGATGAGCAACGACGGGAACCCGCCCGGCCCGCGGGGCCCGGAAGACGGGCAGAGCCCGGAGGGCCCGCAGGACCAGGGCACAGCTGTCCCGCAGGACCCACCGCCCGACGCCGCCCGCAGGCCCGCACGCTTCCCCGGGGCGCTGCCCGACGAGAAGCCCGCCCAGGCGGCCCCGCCCTCGGACGGCCCGGGGGCGACGCCTGCGGCGCCGCAGAGGCAGGCGGGACGGCAGCGGCTGATCGCCGCTCTCTGGCCGCCGCGGGTGACCAGGGCCCAACTCGTCGTCGCCCTCCTGCTGTTCGTACTGGGGCTCGGGCTGGCCATCCAGGTCCGCTCCAACAGCGACAACAGCCCGTTGCGCGGCGCACGCCAGGAGGACCTCGTCCGGATCCTGGACGAGCTCGACAACCGCACCCAGCGCCTGGAGGACGAGAAGCAGCGTCTGCAGAGCCAGCGAACCGAGTTGGAGAGCAGCTCGGACCAGGCCGAGGAGGCGCGTAAGCAGACGAACGAGAAGGCGCGTCAGCTGGGCATCCTGGCGGGCACGGTGGCAGCCCAGGGCCCGGGTATCACCCTGCTCGTCAACGACCCGCACAAGACGGTCCAGGCGGACATGCTGCTCGACACGGTCCAGGAGCTGCGGGCGGCGGGCGCCGAGGCGATCCAGGTCAACGGGGTCCGCGTGGTGGGGGACACCTACTTCTCCGACACGGATGGTGGGATCCAGGTGGACAAGACGAAGATCAGCGCGCCGTACACCTTCAAGGTCATCGGGAAACCGGCCGACTTGGAGCCTGCGCTGAATATTCCGGGCGGAGTGGTGCAGACTCTTGAGAAGGAGCAGGCCACAGCCGTTGTGACGCCTGAAGAGAAGATCGTTGTGGACGCCTTGCGACCGGCGAAGCGGCCTGACTACGCTCGGTCCTCCACGCCGTGAGGCGGGGGCGCGCGAGGGTAGCGGGACAAGGGCACGGGGTTGCGGGGGGTCGGCGCACCGATAGCGGGGTGCGTGGTGGAAACTGTCTGGGGGATACGGACGTTGTAAGGATGTCCGGTTCGGCAGGTGTGTTCATTGAGAGTTCGTCCTGCCCCACGGGCGGGTCTGTTTCGGTCAAGGGGAATCGCCCGTGAAGTTGTTTGGGAAGTTGTTCGGCAAGAGCGCACGTGAGGACAGTGCGCGGCACCGCGCCCCACGTCATGTGGAGGGCGAGGACCAGAGCGGCGACCGCCCGCTGTTCCGCGACGAGGTGGGGCGGTCCGGTCGCGACATTTCGGGTGATCAGGGTGCGTCGTCTGTTGACCCTGCGGGCGAGGGCCGCATAGGTTTTGGTGAAGCATCAACCTCAAGTACGGGTCGAGGGTTGTCCTCCGATCCGTACGCAACCAGCGCCCACGCAGGGCAGTCGCGGCAGGAGGATGCGTCCATGCCGGTGTGTACGAGGTGCGGCCACCGCAATGCCGAGGACAGTCGGTTCTGCTCCAATTGCGGAGCGCCGTTGCGTGCCGGGGTGCCCGAGCGGCCCTCGGAGACCACTTCGACGATCTCCATCTCCGGGCTTGAGGCGTACGAAGCGGAGGTGACGGGGCAGACCGCTTCGCCCTCGCTCTCTCCCGAGGCCCAGGCGGCCGTCGACGCCCTGCCGCCCGGCTCGGCGCTCCTCGTGGTCCGCCGCGGTCCGAACTCGGGCAGCCGCTTTCTGCTCGACGGTGATCTGACGACGGCCGGCCGTCATCCGCAGAGCGACATCTTCCTCGACGACGTGACGGTGTCGAGGCGGCATGTGGAGTTCCGCAGGGGCGCCGACGGCGGATTCACCGTCTCGGACGTCGGCAGCCTGAACGGCACGTACGTCAACCGGGAGCGCATCGACGCCGTCGTGCTCGCCAACGGCGACGAGGTGCAGATCGGCAAGTACCGGCTGGTCTTCTACGCGAGCCAGCGGGGCGTGTGACCCCTCAGGGAAGGTCCATGCTGCAATCATCGACGGGGGGGGGCCGGGGGGGCCCCCCCCCCCGGGCCCCCCGGCGGGGGGGTAGCGGGACGGTGGTGTAAGCGCGACGGGCCGAGTGTCACGCGGGCGCGCTCGACAACAA
>NZ_JBHYWP010000160.1:6877-10542 GCF_042751845.1 Streptomyces sp. NPDC059398
CCCCCCCCCCCCCCCCCGCCGCCGGGGACGACCGGCTGGTCAGTATCGGTACGGTTCTGAACGTGCTCAGGGAAGAGTTTCCCGAGGTCACGATCTCCAAGATCCGTTTTCTGGAGGCCGAGGGTCTGGTCGAGCCGCAGCGCACGTCGTCCGGGTACCGGAAGTTCGGTACCGCGGACGTCGAGCGGCTGGCTCAGGTCCTGCGGATGCAGCGCGACCACTATCTGCCGCTGAAGGTCATCAGGGACCACCTCGACGCGCTGGGCCGCGGGGAGCAGATCCAGCTCCCGGCGCCCGGCGCTGTCCGTGACCCTGCGAACGGGGCCGCGGACGGCGAGGGCGGGCCCACGGCGTCCAGGGTGGGCAGGGACGAGCTGCTCGCGGCCGCCGGTGTCGGTGCGGACGAGCTCGCGGAGTGGGAGTCGTACGGTCTGCTGGCGCCGCTTCCGGGGGGCGGATACGACGCGGAGGCCGTGAATGTGGCCGGGATCGTCGCGGATCTGGGCCGGTTCGGTCTGGAACCGCGGCATCTGCGTGCCATGAAAGCGGCCGCCGACCGTGAGTCGGGGCTCATCGAACAGGTCGTGGCCCCCCTTCGGCTGAACCGCAATCCGCAGACCAGAGCGGATGCCGAGACCACCACGAAGGACCTGGCAGCACTGACCGTGCGGCTGCACGCGGCCCTCGTACAGACCTCTCTCCGGGTCCGCTTGTACTGATCATGGCGGTGCCCGACTACCCAAACCTGCCGGGCACGTCCTAGGGTTGCTGTGTGAACGAGCTCGACGTTGTGGGTGTCCGGGTGGAAATGCCCTCCAACCAGCCGATCGTGCTCCTGCGTGAAGTGGGAGGCGACCGGTATCTCCCTATCTGGATCGGCCCTGGTGAAGCGACCGCGATCGCCTTCGCCCAGCAGGGCATGGCTCCGGCGAGGCCGCTGACCCATGACCTCTTCAAGGATGTCCTCGAAGCGGTCGGCCAGGAGCTCACGGAAGTCCGCATCACCGACCTGCGGGACGGGGTCTTCTTCGCGGAGCTGGTCTTCGCGAGCGGGGTCGAGGTGAGTGCGAGGCCGTCCGACGCCATAGCGCTCGCCCTGCGCACCGGGACGCCGATCTACGGCAGCGACGGGGTGCTCGACGACGCGGGGATCGCCATCCCCGACGAGCAGGAGGACGAGGTGGAGAAGTTCCGCGAGTTCCTCGACCAGATTTCTCCGGAGGATTTCGGGACCAACAGCCAGTGACGCTCCGCTCGGGTCGTCAGCGCATCCGGCAAGCCGTTCCCCGAAGAGAGGTACGCGAAACCACTCTCAGGGTGATTATCACTCGGCGTGCCGAGTGTGGCGATCGTTGACGCACCCCAGGTGACTGCCTACCTTCGAGTGGGCAGTTCAAGGACGGAGGGTCGGCGTGAGAAGCACCGGCGAAGATAGGGCAGGGGAACTCCCCGGACTGGGTCCGGGGGACGGGGTGCCGTATCCGCTTCACGGCCCAGCGGCCGAAACGACGACCGACACCGTCGGCTACCGGGGGCCGACCGCCTGCGCGGCGGCGGGTATCACCTACCGGCAGCTCGACTACTGGGCCCGTACGGGACTGGTGGAGCCGAGCGTGCGTCCCGCCCAGGGATCGGGCAGCCAGCGTCTCTACAGCTTCCGGGACGTGGTCGTCCTCAAGATCGTGAAGCGGTTCCTGGACACCGGTGTGGCGCTCCAGAACATCCGTACCGCGGTCCACCACCTCAAGGACCGCGGGGCCCGCGACCTCGACCGTATGACGCTGATGAGCGACGGGGCGACGGTGTACGAGTGCACATCGCCCGACGAGGTGGTCGGGCTCCTGCAGGGCGGCCAGGGGGTCTTCGGGATCGCCGTCGGGGTGGTGTGGCGGGACGTGGAGAGCGCCCTCTCGCAGCTGCACGGGGAGCGGATCGACACCGGCGAGACCCTGATCGGCCACAACCCGGCCGACGAGCTGGCCCGTCGCCGCAACCGCGCCGTCTGAAGAGGCTCCGCCGAAGGGGTTTCCGCGCCGCGGGGCCCGATTGTCAGTGCCGTGAGGCAGCATCGGTGGTGTGAGAGCCGCGCCCACCATTCTGCATCTGGACATGGATGCCTTCTTCGCCGCCGCGGAACAGGCGGCGAAGCCGAGCCTGCGCGGAAAGCCGGTGGTGGTCGGCGGGCTCGGGCCGCGCGGGGTCGTGTCGACGGCCTCCTACGAGGCGCGGCGGTTCGGGGTGCATTCGGCGATGCCGATGGCCCAGGCCCGGCGGCTCTGCCCGAACGCGGCTTATCTGGTGCCGCGTTTCTCGCTCTACCGGGAGGTGAGCGGCCAGGTCATGGAGCTGCTCGGGCGGCTTTCGCCGCTGGTCGAGCCGCTGAGCCTGGACGAGGCCTTCGTGGACCTGGAGGCGGGCGGGGTGGCCGACGGCCCGCGGTCGGCCCGCCGCGCCGGTGAGCGGCTGCGCAGGGACATCCTGGCGGTCACCGGGCTCAGCGGTTCGGTGGGGCTCGCGGGCTCCAAGATGCTGGCGAAGATCGGCTCGGAGCGGGCCAAGCCGGACGGCCTGGTCCTGATAGCACCGGGTACCGAGCGGGAACTGCTTGCCCCCCTCTCCGTACGGATTCTGCCGGGGGTCGGCCCCGCGACCGGTGAGCATCTGCGCAGGGCCGGGATGACCACCGTGTCCCATCTGGCCGAGGCCGGTGAGGACGAGCTCGTACGGCTGCTGGGCAGGGCGCACGGCGCCTCCCTGTACCGGATGGCGCTGGGCCACGACGAGCGGCCCGTGGTGTCCGAGCGGGATGCCAAGTCGGTCTCGGTCGAGGACACCTTCGACGTGGACCTGCACGACCGGGCGCGGGTGCGCGGAGAGGTGGTGCGGCTGGCCGGCCGGTGCGTCGATCGGCTGCGGGCTGCCGGGCGGTCCGGGCGGACGGTGGTGCTGAAGGTCCGGCGGTACGACTTCTCGACGCTGACCCGCTCCGAGACACTCAGGGGGCCCACCGACGACCCGGAGGTGGTGCGGGAGGCCGCGGGCCGGCTGCTGGAGTCCGTGGACACCACAGGCGGGGTGCGGCTGCTGGGAGTGGGCGTCACCGGCCTCGCGGACTTCACCCAGGAGGACCTCTTCGCGCAGGCGGCCACGGAGCGGGCGGCGGTGCGGGGGGCCGGGGCGTACGAGGCGGCGCCCGGCCCGTCCGCGGCCCCGGAGGCGGGACCGGAGGCGCCGGGCCCGCCTCCGGTCGAGGAACCACCGCCGCTGCCTGGCACCGGGCGCCGCTGGCTCGCCGGCCACGATGTGCGCCACGAGGTGTACGGCGTGGGGTGGGTGCAGGGCAGTGGCGTCGGCCGGGTGACGGTGCGGTTCGAGGATCCGTACGCGACCGCGCCCGGCCGGGTGCGGACCTTCGGGGTCGACGATCCCGCGCTCCAGCCGTCGGACCCGCTGCCGCTGGTCCGGACCGCGGTGGCCGCGCCGGGCGGGGCCGGTGCGGCCGTGCGGGCCGGGCAGGTCCGCCCGGCCGCCCCTGACACTCCGACCGCTCCGACTGGCCCGGAAGCCCAGGCCGGGCCGGATGCCTCGTACTTCCTGCACAAGTCCCTGAACAGCTCGACCACCACATCGGGCAGCAACACGGCCAGGATCCAGCCGGGTTACAC
>NZ_JBHYWP010000161.1:0-10431 GCF_042751845.1 Streptomyces sp. NPDC059398
GGTCTCTTTAGCGCCCGCCCCGGGGACAGGGCGCTCCCGGGGGCGCGCTCGCTCCGCCCTGTGCCCGCCGTGCAGACCCGGGCCCGGGTCCGCGCCGCCCGGTTCAGCGGATGCGGCGGTGGACGTTCTCGGCGGCGGAGGGTCCGGGGGCCGCTTCCGCGATCCAGGGGCCTTCGCCCGAGGCGTCGACGATGCCCTCCTCCAGCCAGCTGTACGTCCCGGAGAGCACACCGGACACGACCTTGCGGTCCAGTTCGTCGGTGTTCGCCCAGAGCCGCCCGAAGAGCTCGTCGACCCGCAGACGTGCCTGCCGGCAGAAGGCGTCGGCCAGCTGGTACGCCTCCCGGCCGTGGTCGCCGGAGGCCCGCAGCAGCTCCGCCCGTACACACGCCGCGCTCATCGCGAAGAGCTCGGCGCCGATGTCGACGATCCGGCCGAGGAAGCCCTGCTTCGTCTCCATCTTCCCCTGCCAGCGCGACATGGCGTAGAAGGTCGAGCGGGCCAGCTTGCGGGCGTAGCGCTCGACCTGGCGCAGATGGACGGAGAGGTCGGGGTGGCCTGCCGGGTGGAAGGCGGCATAGCTGCCGGGCAGTTGGCCGGGGCCCGCGACGAGCTTCGGGAGCCAGCGGGCGTAGAACGCGGAGGCCTGCGCCCCCGCCTTCGCCTTGTCCGTCAGCGAGGTGTCGGGGTCGATCAGGCCGCCGGCGACGGAGAGATGGGCGTCGACGGCCTCCCGGGCGATCAGCAGATGCATGATCTCCGTGGAGCCCTCGAAGATCCGGTTGATGCGCATGTCCCTGAGCAACTGCTCGGCGGGGACCGGCCGTTCGCCACGGGCCGCGAGGGATTCGGCCGTCTCGAAGCCGCGTCCGCCGCGGATCTGGACCAGCTCGTCCGCGATCAGCCACCCCATCTCGGATCCGTACAGCTTGGCGAGCGCCGCCTCGATCCGGATGTCGTTGCGGTCCTCGTCGGCCATCTGCGAGGAGAGGTCCACGACCGCTTCGATGGCGAAGGTGGTCGCGGCGATGAAGGAGATCTTGGCCCCGACCGCTTCGTGCCGGCCGACGGGCCTGCCCCACTGCTCCCGCTCGGCCGACCACTCACGGGCGATTTTCAGACACCACTTGCCCGCGCCGACGCACATCGCCGGCAGCGAGAGCCGGCCCGTGTTGAGAGTGGTGAGCGCGATCTTGAGGCCGGCGCCCTCGGGGCCGATACGGTTCGCCGCGGGGACCCTGACCTGGTGGAACCGGGTGACCCCGTTCTCCAGGCCGCGCAGCCCCATGAAGGCGTTGCGGTTCTCGACGGTGATGCCCGGTGAGTCGGCCTCGACGATGAAGGCGGTGATCCCGCCCTTGCCCTCATCGGTCTTCGGCACCCGGGCCATCACGACGAGCAGGTCGGCGACGACACCGTTGGTGGTCCAGAGCTTCACCCCGTCGAGTACGTACGAGTCGCCGTCCCTGACCGCCGACGTGGCCAGCCGGGCCGGGTCGGAGCCGACGTCCGGCTCGGTGAGCAGGAAGGCCGAGATGTCGGTACGGGCCAGCCGGGGCAGGAAGGCGTCCTTCTGCTCCTGGGTGCCGAACTGCTTCAGCGGCTGCGGCACCCCGATCGACTGGTGGGCCGAGAGCAGCGCGCCGACCGCCGGGCTGGCCGAACCCACCAGCGAGAGCGCCCTGTTGTAGTAGACCTGGGTGAGACCGAGGCCGCCGTACTTGGTGTCGATCTTCATACCGAGCGCGCCGAGCTCCTTGAGCCCGTTGACCGTCTCGTCGGGGATCCGGGCCTCGCGCTCGATCAGCGCGCCGTCGATCCGGGTCTCGCAGAAGGTGCGCAGCTTCGCGAGGAAGGCCTCGCCGCGCCGGGCGGCCTCGGGGTCGGGCAGCGGATGGGGATGGATCAGATCGAGCCGGAAGCGGCCGAGGAAGAGCTCCTTGGCGAAGCTCGGTTTCCGCCAGTCCTGTTCACGGGCGGCCTCGGCGACCTGGCGCGCCTCGCGCTCGGTGACCCTGGGCTTGTCGAGTGGTGCGGTCATGAGGGGTACTCCTCACCGCGGATGTCGGGTGGACACACCTGCCCGCAGCCGGGCGGGCCAGTCATCGCTACTCGTCCGTATCTACCCCATTCCCCGCACAGCGGCCACCCCTCGGGTGCCTGAGGGGTGGCCGGGCGGGGACGGGGTGCGTCCGATCGGGTCAGGCCGGACGGAGGCCGTCCGGTGGGCCTGGCCGGGTCAGAGGGCGAGGCCCGTGAGGACCATGACCCGCTCGTAGGTGTAGTCCTCCATCGCGAAGCGGACACCCTCACGGCCCACGCCGGACTGCTTGGCACCGCCGTACGGCATCTGGTCCGCGCGGTACGAGGGGACGTCGCCGACGATCACACCGCCGACCTCCAGGGCGCTGTGGGCGCGGAACGCCGTCTGCACGTCGTGGGTGAACACGCCCGCCTGGAGCCCGTACTTGGAGTCGTTGACGGCGGCGAACGCCTCCGCCTCACCGTCGGCCCTGGTGAGGGTCAGCACCGGGCCGAAGACCTCCTCGCAGGCGACGGTGGTGTCCGCGGGGACGTCGGCGAGCACGGTCGGCGAGTAGCTCGCGCCCTCCCGGCTGCCGCCCGCGAGCAGCTTGGCACCCGCCCGTACCGCCTCGTCGACCCAGGTCTCGACCCGCTTGGCCGCGTCCTCGCTGACCAGCGGGCCGACGTCGGTGGCCGCGTCTGCGGGGTCGCCGGTGGACTGCTGGGCCACCGCGTCGACGATCTTCGGGACGAGCCGGTCGTACACCGAGGCGTCCGCGATCACCCGCTGGACCGAGATGCAGGACTGGCCCGCCTGGTAGTTCGAGAAGGTCGCGATGCGCGCGGCGGCCCAGTCGAGATCCTTCTCGGAGGCGTAGTCGGCGAGGACGACGGCCGCGCCGTTCCCGCCGAGTTCCAGGGTGATGTGCTTGCGCGGGACCGAGTCCATGATCGCGAAGCCGACCTTGTCGGAGCCGGTGAACGAGATGACCGGGAGCCGCTCGTCCTGGACGAGGGCGGGCATCTTGTCGTTGGCGACCGGCAGGACCGACCAGGAGCCCACGGGCAGCTCGGTCTCGGCGAGCAGCTCGCCGAGGACGAGCCCGGAGAGCGGGGTCGCAGGCGCGGGCTTGAGGATGATCGGCGCGCCGACCGCGATGGCCGGAGCGATCTTGTGGGCGCAGAGGTTCAGCGGGAAGTTGAACGGCGCGACGCCCAGGACCGCGCCGCGCGGGAAGCGGCGGGTCAGCGCGAGGCGGCCGGCGCCGCCCGCGTCGGTGTCGAGGCGCTGTGCCTCGCCGCCGTTGTAGCGGCGGGCCTCCTCCGCCGCGAACCGGAACACCGATACGGCGCGGCCGACTTCGCCGCGGGCCCACTTGATGGGCTTGCCGTTCTCGGCGGTGATCAGCTGGGCGATCTCCTCCGTACGCTCGACAAGACGCCGGGACACATGGTCCAGGGCGGCGGCGCGTACATGGGCGGGCGTCGCCGCGAACTCGTCGCGGACGGCGTGCGCGGCGGCGACGGCCTCCTCGACCTGCGCGTCGGTCGGGACGGCGACCGTACCGACGAGCCGGCCGTCCCAGGGGGAGGTGACATCGAAGGTGTCATCGCCGGTGGCCCGGCGGCCGGCGAGCCAGAAGGCGTGGGTGGAGGTCATGTGTTCCGGCCCTTCCGTGGTGGTGGTTGGTGTTTTCCACGGTAGGGGTCGGATGCGCCGCTGTGTTTGGCCGACGTGGAGTGGTACGGGCCACGGGGGTGCCGGAATGTCGTGGAGCGGGGGCCGCGGGCGGCAGTCCCGGCCACGGCATGGGGCGGAGGCCACGGGAGCCGGTCGGCTCGGGCGCGGGCGGAGGCCACGGGGACCGGTCGGCTTCCCGAGGTGAGCCGCAGATGGCGGTCCCGGTCACGGCATGCTGGTGGCCTTCAGTGCCAGCCAGAGCTCCATCCGTACGTCCGGATCGTCCAGGGACCGCCCGAGGATCTCCTCAACCCGCCGCATCCGGTACCGCAGGGTGTGCCGGTGGACCCCCAGGTCGGCGGCGGCCGCGTCCCACTGGCCGTGGTGGGCGAGCCAGGCGCGCAGCGACGCCACCAGGTCGCCGCGGCCGGTCTGGTCGTGCTCGTGCAGCGGACGCAGCATCCCGTCGGCGAAGGCCCGTACCGCGTCGTCGGCGAGCAGCGGCACCACGGATCCGGTGGCGAGTTCCTCGTGTTCGACCAGGACCCGGCCGCGGCGGCGGGCGACCGAGAGGGCCTGTTCGGCCTGGCGGTAGGCGGAGGCGGCGGCGATGGTGCCGGCCGGCGCCGACTGGCCGATGACGACCTGGTCGTCGTCGGCCGCCGCGCCCGTGGCACCGCCCGGGACCAGTGGCTCGGCGGGAGCCTGGCGGGCCTCGATCCGCTGGGCGTACGCCGTGCAGGCCGTGACCGCGGCCCCGCCGTCGGTGGCGAGCACGACGAGCCGCTCGCCCTCGGGGACGACGAGCACCATCTCGCCCGCGCGGGAGGCCCCGGCCTCCAGCGTCTCGGACAGCTCCTGGAGGGCCGCGGGGGTGCCCTCGGCGATGAGCAGCCGGTACGGGGCGTCGAGCAGGCCGTTGTAGAGGTCGCCCGCGACGGCCCTGGCGTGGTCCGGTTCCCCGGCGAGCAGCATCCGCAGCACGGCCGCGCCCAGCCGGTCCTCGGCCGCCCGCAGGGCCCGGGAGCGCTCGGTGGTCAGGGTGAGCAGGGCGATGGCCGAGTGCACCGCGTACCGCTCGGCGGTGCCCAGCGGTGCGGCCGTGCCGACGGCCAGCGCGCCGTGCGGGCGGCGCCCGGTGCCGAGGGACTGGAGCTCCACCCGGTCGTCGGAGCCGCCGACGACGGCGCTCGCGGGCGCCGGGCGCTCCCCCAGTCTGGCCACGTCAGGGGTGAGCCGGGCGGCCCGGCGCGCGGCCCACTCGGGGGCGGCCGACACGACGGCGCCCGCCGCGTCGTAGAGGGCGGCCCACCCGCTGACATGGGAGGCGAGGCGTGCCACGAGGTCGCCGGGGCCGTCGCCGCTCAGCGCGGCCCGGGTCAGCTCGCGCTGGGCCTCGAACCCCGCGGTGACCGAGCGGTACTGGTCAGCGGCGATGGCGGCCGACACCGCCTTGCTGATGGCGAGGAACGGGGTGCGCCGGGGCACCTCCAGGAGCGGCAGGCCCTCCTCGTCGGCGGCGGCGACCAGCGCGGGCGGGATGTCGTCGTAGTGGACCCCGACGGCGAAGCCGAGCCCGACGACTCCGGCCTTGGCGAGCCTCCGTACGTACCGCCGCATCGCCTCCTGGTCCTCGGTGTCCAGGGTCATCGCGGTGATGAGGAGGAGTTCGCCGCCCTCCATGTACGGGACGGGGTCGGCCAGCTCGCTGACGTGGGCCCAGCGCACCGGCGTCTCAAGACGGCCCTCCCCCGCACGCACGGTCAGCTTGAGCGTGGAGTGGTGGACGAGTGAGGCAAGGGTGGGCGGCATGGGGGGACCGTAGGGCCTTCTGCTGAAGAACGAGTGAGAACTGTGCCGTCCCGTATGAACGGCTCCACCGATTCTGCCAGGGCGTACGGGTCCCCGCGCCGGATCAGCCCCCCAGATCCACCAGAAGAGGGGGTGCGTGCTCCCCGCGCACGGTCGTCAGCGAGAGCACCGCATGGCCCGCGGGCACCGAATGGGCCAGGTCGGAGGCGGACCAGCGCTCGCGCTCGACCCGCCGCACGGTGACGGCGTCCGTGGTGACGGCCTTGCCCGTGACGAGTTTGCGGAAGGAGTGGATGGCCCGGGTCAGCGGCTGGTCGGCGAAGACGGTGCGCTGGGTGACATCCCTGGTCTCCACCCATTCGGTGCCCCACGCCTCGGCGAAGGACCTGCCCTCCCAGGTGGTCACCCCGGAGAACGCCATCCGGCAGCCGACCGCGCCGAGCAGCGCGGTGTGCAGCTCGTCCGGTACGTCGCTCAGGCTGCGCAGCGTGAGGACCGCTCCGGCGTGCGCGGAGCGCAGCCGCTGGATGGCGCGGACCGAGTCCGGTGTGACGGTGCGGGTGGCGTCGTCGAGGACCAGACAGGCGAAGAGCGAACGGTCGGCGCGGGCCGCGGCGCTCGCGGTGAACTGGGCGAGTACGAGCCGGGCGAGGACCCGGGACGCCTCGGCATGCGCACGTTCCGGGAGGTCGATCCTGACGCGTACGGGGTGTTCCAGCGAGCGCAGCGAGAAGGGCCTCGATGTCCCCGATGTGTCGAAGAACCCGGCGAAGGCGGGGCGGTCGAGGGAGGCGACGCGGTCGGCGAGCGCCGGTCCCGGGTCGCCCGGCGTCCCGGACTGCCGTGCGCGGGCGTCGAGTTCGCGCTGCAGGCCGAAGTGCCCGCCCGCGTCGAGCGCCTCCCGCAGGGTGGCGAGCGCGGCCGGCACGCCGTCGAGCAGCTCCCGCAGGTCGGGCACCGAGGGAAAGCGGCCGTGGGCCGCCAGATAGGGGCCGAGCAGCTGAGCCAGCGCGGTGGCCGCGCGCCTGCTGTCGACCTCCGGGAGATCGCCGGTGAACGCCTCGGCGAGTACGGCGGCGGCCTCGTCGGGGTCGGTCGCCCCGCCGTAGAGGTCGAAGTCATGGACGGACGCGGGGTCGCCGGGCTTGACCACGACGTCGTACGCCTCGTCGGGGCCGAGCTGGGTGCCGGCCGGTGCGACGGCGATCACGGCGGCCTGGCCCGCGAGCGCCTGGAGGGCGAGGGACTCCACCACCGGCCGCACCAGGTGCCGGGTCTTGCCCGCGCCGGGCGGTCCGACGGCCAGCAGCGAGGTGCCGAGCAGCTCCGGTTCGAGCGCGAGGGAACTGCCGCGCCTGGCGTACGGGTTGCGCTCCCCCGGGGCGACCGTGCCGAGCCTGACCTGGCGTACGAGGAGGTCGTGCCGGGCCGCGCGCAGCGGCAGGTCGCGGGCGCCCGAGGGGTGCACACAGGCGGCGGCGCCGGACCTGCGCACCGCTTCGGTGAAGGAGCCGAGGCGGGCCGGGTCGGCCTGGACGGAGCGCCAGGCACGCCGGATCCGGGTGTAGTCCACGTCGTTCATCCGCCCGGAGCGCACCTCGTCGGAGAGCCGGTCGGCAAGCTCGGTCAGGCCCTGGGCGCGCAGCTCGGGCCAGTCGGCCGGGCCGGGCACCGGGGGCTCCTGGGCCGCACCGGCCCTCGCCCGTGTCTGTGCCTGTTCCTGCGGGGCACGCTGCTGCGGCAGCTGCCCGGGGCGCAGCAGGGTGCGCCAGCGGCCCAGCCGGGCGAAGGGCCAGACCACGGCCAGCGTGATCAGGCCGTACAGCGTGTAGACCACGGTCGCCGCCACGACGCGGTCGCCGCCACCGGTCAGCCAGGACGACGGCAGCAGCAGGAAGACCATGTCGAGCCCCGGCAGGGTGTTCGTCCAGACGAAGATCCAGACGAGGAGGGCGAGGGCGGCGGCCGCTGTCGCGCGGGCGCGCGCTGAGCGGCCCTGGACGGCGTGCTCGAAGGCCCCGCGCCAGTTCCCGAGCCGGCCGAAGCCGTAGAGGAGGGCGCCCGCGATCAGGAAGCGGTAGACCTCCAGCGCGTTCTCGGCGCCGCGCGGTGCCGGTTCGCCCATCCGCTGGCGGCTCCACCAGTCCCCCGGCGTGAAGAGCTCCAACGGCACGCGCCAGTAAGGGATGTAGCCGTTGTTCCAGAGCGACCAGACCAGGACGCAGGCCAGCAGCGAGATGACCGCGCCGCTGAGCACGGTGCGGCCGGGCACCTGCTCGGACTCCGGGGGGCGCTCCACATGGCCGTACGCCCAGACGCCGGGCCCCTCCCGGTGGCGCGGGGCGGCCAGCCAGTCGGTGAGCACCGGGCCTGTCGTGGGTGCGTAGCCGGGCGGGGGCGGAACGGCCGGCCGCCCCGCGGGGTGCGGGACGGGTCCGGCCCCCCGGGTGGAGCGTGCGTCGTACGTGCCTTCGGTGTCCATGACCCCTGCCCCCTGACCAGCCAGGTCTGCGCTGTGTCTGCCCTGTGCGGTGCGCCTTCTGCCCTGTGCGCGGTGCGCCGCCTCAATCTAGTGCCACGTGCCCGCTGCCGGGCGTCATCACGCTGCTATGTCCGTCGCGGACAAGGACACACCCGGACCACTACCGAACGGAGCATGCCCAGCCCTTGGACGCGCCCCTAGCCTGCTGTGAGAGGAAGCGTCCGATTTCGTCCCACAGGAGCCCCCCATGACCGCTGTTCCGCAGGAGCGCCGCGTCGTCACCGCCATCCCCGGCCCGAAGTCGCTGGAACTCCAGGCCCGCCGCAATGCCACGGTCGCCGCGGGTGTCGGCTCCGTGCTGCCGGTCTTCACCACCCGGGCGGGCGGCGGCATCGTCGAGGACGTCGACGGCAACCGCCTCATCGACTTCGGTTCCGGCATCGCCGTGACCTCCGTGGGCGCGTCAGCCGAGGCCGTCGTGCGCCGGGCGTCCGCGCAGCTCGCCGAGTTCACCCACAGCTGTTTCATGGTGACCCCGTACGAGGGGTACGTCGAGGTCTGTGAGCAGCTCGCCGAGCTGACCCCGGGCGACCACGCCAAGAAGTCGGCGCTCTTCAACTCCGGCGCCGAGGCCGTCGAGAACGCCGTGAAGATCGCCCGTGCGTACACCAAGCGCCAGGCCGTCGTGGTCTTCGACCACGGCTACCACGGCCGCACCAACCTGACGATGGCACTGACCTCGAAGAACATGCCGTACAAGAACGGCTTCGGACCGTTCGCGCCCGAGGTCTACCGGGTGCCGGTGGCGTACGGCTACCGCTGGCCGAGCGGCCCGGAGAACGCGGGCGCCGAGGCGTCCGCCCAGGCCATCGACATGATCAACAAGCAGATCGGCGCGGAGAACGTCGCCGCCGTCATCATCGAGCCGGTCCTCGGCGAGGGCGGCTTCATCGAGCCCGCCAAGGGCTTCCTGCCCGCCATCGCACGGTTCGCCAAGGACAACGGCATCGTCTTCGTGGCCGACGAGATCCAGTCCGGCTTCTGCCGCACGGGCCAGTGGTTCGCGTGTGAGGACGAGGGCATCGTGCCCGACCTGATCACCACCGCCAAGGGCATCGCCGGCGGTCTGCCGCTCTCCGCGGTGACCGGGCGCGCCGAGATCATGGACGCCGCGCACTCCGGCGGTCTCGGCGGCACCTACGGCGGCAACCCGGTGGCCTGCGCCGGCGCACTCGGCTCGATCGAGACGATGAAGGAGCTGGACCTCAACGCCAGGGCCCGGCGCATCGAAGAGATCATGAAGGCCCGGCTGACCGCCATCCAGGAGAAGTACGACATCGTCGGCGACGTCCGGGGCCGCGGCGCGATGATCGCGGTCGAGCTGGTCAAGCCTGGCGGCAAGGACCCCAACCCGGAGGCGACCGCGGCTCTGGCCAAGGCGTGCCACGCGGTGGGGCTGCTGGTCCTGACCTGTGGCACCTACGGCAACGTGCTGCGCTTCCTGCCCCCGCTGGTCATCGGCGAGGACCTGCTGAACGAGGGCCTGGACCTGCTGGAGCAGGCCTTCGCAGGGGTATGACCTCCCGCAACGGTCGGGGCATGTGAAGAACGTGTGCGGGGCCGATGGCGGGATGCGGTTCCAGCTGTCGGCCCCCGTCCCTCTGCCGTACGGTTCTGACAGATGAGAGAAACACCTCGCTCACGGATGACTGTGAGCGACCCCAGGCAAGGGCCTCCCCAGCTCGCGCCTGGTCGTGCCTTCGCGCACACCACCGGAGCTTCGGGCTCCGGGTCTCCTCACCGATCGGATGGCCGCTCGCCCCACACCCCCCGGGGCGCGCGGCACACCGGTCCAGGCGGCCGCCCCGGAACTACCCCCCCTGTTCCCGGGCGGCCGGCTTCTCTCTCCCCACTGCGGCGCGTGCTGTTCTCCGCGCTCGGCTGTCTTCTCCTCTTCGCCCTGATCACCTGGCAGGTCCTGGCCCACGGACCGCTGCTGCGGCTGGATGTGCGCCTCGACCACCCCCTCGTCGGCACGGGCCCGGGGTGGCTCAGCGGCGCTCTCTCCGACCTGGGCAACACGGAGGTCGCGCTTCCGGTCCTGGTGGTGGCGATGGCGTACGCCCTGTGGCGGGGCAGCCGCCGGGACGTCCTGGTCGCCGCGGCCGCGATGGCCGCGGTGCCGGCCCTGGTGGTGCCGCTGAAGCTCTGGACGGCGCGCCCGGGGCCCCTCGACCCGTCGACCGGGTACTTCCCCTCGGGCCACTCGGCCACCGCGATGGTGGCGTACGGAGGGGCCGCGCTGCTCCTCATGCCGTACGTCCGGCGGAACTGGCCGGTGCCCGTCGCCGTAATCCTGTGCGTGGGGACCGGCCCCGGCCGAGTCCAGCACCGCAACCACGGGCCCCACCACGAGGGGGGCGCCGGGCGG
>NZ_JBHYWP010000162.1:0-10228 GCF_042751845.1 Streptomyces sp. NPDC059398
CGTGTTGACCGCCGGGCCGTCCCCGTCGTCCGTTCTGCTGTGCCGCCTGGGCGGCGCCGCCCAGGGAAGCGCTGTCTACAGGGCGCCGAACCCGACCCTGCGGGCCGCGGGCTCACCGAGCTCCACGTAGGCGATGCGGTCGGCAGGCACCAGGACCTTGCGGCCCTTGTCGTCCGTGAGGCTGAGCAGCTGCGCCTTGCCGGCCAGCGCGTCGGCAACCGAGCGCTCGACCTCCTCGGCGGACTGCCCGCTCTCCAGAACGATCTCCCGGGGTGCGTGCTGAACCCCGATCTTGACCTCCACGGCTATGTCCCTCCGACGGTCGTGCGATGCGCGGTGCGCGGTGAGCCGCGCCGTACGCAGCACACATTAGCCGGGCCCGGCGCTCCGCAGGACGTCAGCACCGCACGCCCGCAGCGAACACGGCGGTACCGGACCGGGCGGGCCGGGTCAGCCCTGGTCGCTGCCGTGCAGCGGGAAACCCGCGATACCGCGCCAGGCGAGTGAGGTGAGCAGCTGCACCGCGGTGTCGCGCGGGATGCCGGACTCGCTGGAGAGCCAGTACCGGGCCACCACCTGCGAGACACCGCCGAGACCCACGGCCAGCAGCATGGACTCGTCCTTGGAGAGCCCGGTGTCGCCCGCGATGACGTCCGAGATCGCCTCGGCGCACTGGAGCGACACCCGGTCGACGCGCTCGCGCACGGCGGGCTCGTTCGTCAGGTCGGACTCGAAGACCAGCCGGAACGCGCCGCCCTCGTCCTGGACGTACGCGAAGTAGGCGTCCATCGTCGCCGCCACGCGCTGTTTGTTGTCCGTGGTCGACGCCAGGGCCGTGCGGACCGCCTGGAGCAGCGACTCGCAGTGCTGGTCCAGCAGGGCCAGATAGAGGTCGAGCTTGCCCGGGAAGTGCTGGTAGAGCACGGGCTTGCTGACACCGGCGCGCTCGGCGATGTCGTCCATCGCGGCAGAGTGGTACCCCTGCGCGACAAAGACCTCCTGGGCGGCGCCCAGCAGCTGATTCCGTCGTGCGCGGCGCGGCAGCCGCGTACCCCGCGGACGCGCTGCCTCGGTCTGCTCGATGGCTGTCACGCCGCCTCCCAATGTCTGAACAAGCTCTGTTGAACAAGCACACGCTGGTGCGTCGCTGCCCGCCATCGTACTTTTGGGTAACCCGGCTGTGTGTGGTGCGGAGGCAGAATTTCACGGACCGGGCGGCGGGGGGAAGCGCGCTCAGCGGTAGTCGTCCTCGTCCACCGGGACCACTCTGGCCTGCTCGCTGGCGTCGGCCTCGTTGGTCTTCGCCGGGTCGATGCCGGTCAGCGGGTCGTCCTCCTGCGGAGTGAGGTCCTGCCGCTGCTCCGCGCTGTCGGCCGGGTCGGCCTCCCTGGGCCGGGCCTCCTCGTCCGTCCCGTTCGCACCGGCGTTCCCAGCGGCGGGCGCGGGGTCGTCCGCGGTCCCGGTGTGCCCGGTACCGGTCCCGGGGTGGCGGGGGTCCTCGCGGTCGCTCGGCTCGGTCGGCATGGCTGCTCCCCTTCCCTCTCTACCGAGGGTAGGAGCCCCCGGCCCTGAGCGCGATGTGTCTGTGACAGCGAACACACGGATACCCGCGTGATCGTCTCGTAACATCGCCTTATGTCTTCGACCGAGCTGCCGGGAATCGCGGCCGCCGTTCCGGCCACCGGGGCGAGCACCGTACGGATCGCGGCGGGAGAGGCACTGCGGACCGTCACGCTCCCCGGGCTGACGCTGACCGTGCGCTCCCGGCCGCCGGCCAGGACCGGACTGCCGCCCGCGCTCTTCGTGCACGGGCTCGGCGGCTCCTCGCAGAACTGGTCGGCGCTGATGCCCCTCCTCGACGACGTCGTGGACAGCGAGGCGGTCGACCTGCCCGGTTTCGGCGACTCGCCGCCGCCGGACGACGGGAACTACTCGGTCACCGGCCACGCCCGTGCCGTGATCCGGATGCTCGACGCGGGCGGCCGCGGCCCGGTCCACCTCTTCGGGAACTCGATGGGCGGCGCCGTCACCACCCGGGTCGCGGCGCTCCGCCCCGATCTGGTGCGCACCCTCACCCTGATCTCACCGGCCCTGCCCGATCTGCGGGTTCAGCGCACGGCGGCGCCCACCGCGCTGCTCGCGGTGCCCGGTGTCGCCGGTCTGTTCCGCAGGCTCACCCGGGACTGGACGCCCGAGATGCGCACCCGCGGGATGCTCGGGCTCTGTTACGGGGACCCGTCGCGGGTCAGCGAGGAGGGCGTGCGCAACGCGGTCGACGAGATGCGGCGCCGTCTGGAACTGCCGTATTTCTGGGATGCGATGACCCGGTCGGCGCGTGGCATCGTCGATGCGTACACACTGGGCGGGCAGCATGGACTGTGGCGTCAGGCGCAGCGGGTGCTTGCCCCTACGCTGCTGGTGTACGGAGTGCGGGACCAGCTTGTCTCGTACCGTATGGCCCGCAAGGCGGCCGCCGCTTTCCGCGGTTCCCGGCTGCTGTCGCTGCCCGACGCCGGGCATGTGGCGATGATGGAGTACCCGGAGCTGGTCGCGACCGCCTTCCGGGAGTTGCTGGACGACAACAGGTCGCTGGACGACAACAACAGCAGTGGGAGCTGATCAGGGGAGTGGGACGTCACAGCCGTCGGGACGATGCGCCGCAGCGCGTGGACGAGACCTCCGGCTCCACCGCCGGTGACGGCGCGGACACTGGTGCCCAGGAGCGGCCCGGGGCGGGGACCGGACGCCGCAGGCGGGCCTCCGCCGGGACGGCGTCGCCGCAGGTACGCGGCGGCCACCCCCAGCAGCCCGAGTGGGACACCCCGGGGCCCGAGCGGTACGGGCCCTGGCAGGGCGGGCAGCGGAGCCCCCGGGCCTCCGGGCCGCAGGTGTCAGGGCCCCAAGTGGCCGGACCCCAAGTACCCGGACCCCAAGTACCCGGACCCCAAGTACCCGGCCCCCGCAAGGAGTTCGTCGACGCCTTCACGGATCTGCCCGGCGGGAACCGGGGCACCGCGGTCAGTTCCGGCACCCTGAGCGTCCCGGACACCGAGGAGACCCCGGCCCTGCCCGGCTCCAAACGGGGCGGTACGGGCGGTATGGGCGGTTCAGCCGCTTCAGGCGCCGCGGGCACATCGGATGCGCCGAAGGGGCCGAGTGGTTCGGACGGACCGGGCGGATCGGATACGCCGGGCGGTACGGGCACCCCGGGCGGTGCGGGCCGTACCGACGGCTCGGGCGACGCGGAGGCCGGGAGCGGCAAGAACGGCAAGGGCCGTACCTTCGCCGGGATCGCCGCCGCCGCTGTGACCACCGTGCTCGCGGTCGTGGTCGCGGGTCAGGTCGCCGGCGGGGGCGACAGCCGCGGCGACGCCAGCGCCGCGGGCCGGACCGCGCGGGCGACCGGCGAAGGGGCCGCCTCGCGCGGCGACACCCGGGTGACGCCCAAGGCCGCCCCGCTGCCCCTGACGTACACACAGAAGATGTCCAAGCTCTATCCGCTCGCCCCGAAACTCAAGGCGTCCGGGGATTTCTCGGTGGTCCCGGGATCCGCCAAGGCGCCGGGGCACGGACGTAAATACCGCTACCGGGTGGATATCGAGAAGGGAATGGGGCTCGACGGCACGCTGTTCGCCGACGCGGTCCAGAAGACCCTGAACGACAAACGGAGTTGGGCCCACAACGGGGTCAAGACATTCGAGCGCGTCTCATCCGGGCACCCGGATTTCGTGATTACGCTGGCAAGTCCCGTCACCACCGCCGACTGGTGTGCCAAATCCGGTCTGGACACGCTCGAAGAGAATGTGTCCTGTGATTCGGCGGCGACCGACCGGGTCATGATCAATGCCTACCGCTGGGCCCAGGGGTCGCCCACCTACGGGGACAGCAAGATCTACCCGTACCGCCAGATGCTGATCAACCACGAGGTCGGCCACCGGCTGGGCCACAACCATGTGAGCTGCCGCACCCCCGGTGCGCTGGCGCCGGTCATGCAGCAGCAGACCAAGTCGCTGGACATCGACGGGATCAAGTGCCGGGCCAACCCCTGGGTCTATCCCACCGGCTGAGACGGCTGTCTCAGCCGGGCGTCCACCCGCGTTGACATCGGTCGGCGTGTCGTTCATATTTCTCGGCATGCCGCGCTGCCCCGAGTCCTCCGATCACACCGCCTTTGAGCTGGTGCTGTTCGGCGTGACCGAGCACTGCGTCGCCGACATTCTCTGTCGCTGACACCGCCTGCCCCGGCGCGTGTCGGACTTCTCCCTGCCGCGCCCGGGTCTCTTTCTTCCACCCGCGGGCGCGGCAATTCCTTTCTCCCCGGTGCTCCCCTCCGGCGCTGCTGCCTGCGCGGACCGTTGTCACACTCCCCGGTTCACTTCCCCGGTCGCATTCCGGGTCACATTCCGCGTTCAGCACACCGAGAGGTGCATTTCCGATGCGTCAACTGTCCCCACGCACAGCGTCCGTGGCGGCCGCGAGTCTGGTCCTGGCCCTGGGCGCTGCCGCCTGCGCCGGGCCCAAGGACAGCGGCGACGCCACGTCCGGAGCCCAGGGAAAGCCCCACAAGGGCGGCACGCTCACCGTCCTCAACAGCCAGCCGCAGACGGACTTCGACCCCGCGCGCCTCTACACATCCGGCGGCGGCAACGTCCCCTCGCTGGTCTTCCGTACGCTCACCACCCGCCACCGCGCCAATGGCGCCGCCGGTGCGAAGGTCGTCCCCGACCTCGCGACCGATACCGGCAGACCCAGCAAGGACGCCACCGTCTGGACGTACACCCTCAAGAAGGGGCTGCGTTACGAGGACGGCACCCCCATCACGTCGGGCGACATCAAGTACGGCATCGAGCGGTCCTTCGCCGCCGAACTCTCCGGCGGAGCGCCGTATCTGCGGGACTGGCTGATCGGCGGAGCCCGGTACCAGGGCCCGTACAAGGCGGGAGCCGACGGCAAGAAGGGCAAGGGCCTCGACTCCATCGAGACGCCCGACGACCGGACCATCGTCTTCCATCTGAACAAGCCCGAGGGGGAGTTCCCCTATCTGGCGACGCAGACCCAGACCACGCCCGTGCCGAAGGCCAAGGACACCGGCACCAAGTACGAGGAACACCCGCTCTCGTCCGGGCCGTACAAGGTCGTCAGGAACGAGAACGACGGCGAGCGGATCACGCTGGCGCGCAACACCCAGTGGTCGGCGAAGACCGACAGTGAGCGCAAGGCCTACCCCGACACCATCGACGTACGCTCCGGGCTCGACTCCTCGGTCATCAACCAGCGGCTCGCCAGTTCCCAGGGCGCGGACGCCGCCGCCGTGACCACCGACACCAACCTCGGCCCGGCCGAACTGGCCAAGGTCACCGGCGACAAGAAGCTCGCGGCCCGCGTCGGCACCGGGCACTTCGGCTACACGAACTACCTTGCCTTCAACCCGAAGGTGAAGCCCTTCGACAATCCGAAGGTCCGCGAGGCCGTCTCGTACGCGGTCGACCGCTCGTCGGTGATCAACGCGGCGGGCGGCTCCGCGCTCGCCGAGCCCGCCACCACCTATCTGCCCGACCAGAAATCCTTCGGCTACACGCCCTACGACCACTTCCCGGCGGGCGCCACCGGCAACCCGGCCAAGGCGAAGGCACTGCTGAAGCAGGCCGGTTACGCCAAGGGTCTGACGGTCACGCTGACGCACTCCAACGCCAAGGACTTCGAGACCAGCCCGGAGATCGCCACCGCACTCCAGGAGTCCCTCAAGAAGGCCGGGATCACCGTCAGGCTCCACGGCCTGGAGGACAACGACTACAAGGACAAGACCAAGAACGCCAAGACCGAGCCGGGCCTCTTCCTCGCCCACTGGGGCGCCGACTGGCCCTCCGGCGGCCCCTTCCTCGCCCCGATCTTCGACGGCCGGCAGATCGTCAGGGACGGCGCCAACTTCAACACCGGTTTCCTGGACGACCCTTCGGTCAACAAGGAAATCGACGCGATCAACAAGCTCACCGACCTGAACGCCGCCGCCCGCCGCTGGGGCGCGCTCGACAAGAAGATCGGTGCGCGGGCGCTGACGGTGCCGCTCTTCCACCCGGTCTACAAGCGGCTCTACGGCGAGGACATCAAGAACGTCGTCATCAGCGACTGGACTGGTGTGCTCGACATCTCGCAGGCAGCGGTCAAGTAGCGATGTCTGAAGCCCTGTTGGCCGAAGGAACGGGGGCCGTGGTCGCGGGCCCCGTCTCCGGGGGCCGGCGCTTGTTGGGGCGGGTGGGCGGTCACCGCGCCGCCACCCCGGGGGCGGTCGTCGTGGCGGTGGTCGTTTTTTTGCCCCGGTGGGGGGCGGTGGGCGGGGGGGGGGGGGGGCCCCCCCCGGTCCGGGGGCCCGTTCTGTTGGGGGGGGGGGGGCGCGCCCCGCCCGCCGCCACCGCGGCGGCGGTCGTCGTCGCGCTGCTCGTCCTGGTCGCGCTCGCCGCGCCGCTGCTCACCGCCCTGGAGGGCCAGGGCCCCAACGCCTACCACCCCGGCCTCATCGACTCGGCGCGCGGCGGCGTCCCCACCGGGCCGCTCGGCGGTATCAGCGCGGGCCACTGGCTCGGCATCGAACCGCAGACCGGCCGCGACCTCTTCGCCCGGCTGGTCTACGGCGCCCGGGTCTCGCTCTCCGTCGCGTTCGCCGCGACGCTCGTCCAGGTGCTGCTCGGTGTCGTCGTCGGGGTCGCCGCGGGGCTCGGCAACAGGCTCCTCGACAACGTCCTCAGCCGGATCACCGACGTCGTCGTGGCGATGCCGCTGATGGTGCTGTCGCTCGCGCTGATGGCGATCGTCCCCGACACCTTCCCGCGCCCGGTGCTGGTCTCGCTCGTCATCGGGCTCATCGCCTGGGGCGGTACGGCGAAGATCGTCCGGGCCGCGACACTGAGCCTCAAGTCGCTCGACCATGTTGCTGCGGCCCGGCTCAGCGGCTGGAACCAGTGGCAGATCGCCCGCCGCGAGCTGCTGCCGTCGCTGGCCGCGCCCGTCATCACGTACGCCGCGCTGCTCTTCCCCTCCAACATCTCGGCCGAAGCGGCGCTGTCCTTCCTCGGCGTGGGAGTCAAACCGCCCACCCCGTCCTGGGGGCAGATGCTCACATCGGCCGATGTCTGGTACCAGGCCGCGCCGCAGTATCTGCTGCTCCCCGCCGGGATGCTCTTCCTCACCGTCGTCTCGCTCACGGTGTTGGGCGACGGCGTGCGGACCGCCCTCGACCCGCGCGCCGCCTCCCGGCTGCGCATCGGCACCGGACGCAGGCGCGAGAAGGGGGCGACCACATGAACCTGGCCGGCTTCCTGCTGCGGCGCCTCGTCGGCGCCGCCGTCACCCTCCTGGCGATCTCCGTGATCATCTACGTGGTCTTCTATGTCGCACCCGGCGACGTCGCACAGATCACCTGCGGCCCGCGCTGCTCACCGGTCCAGGTGCACCAGGTCAGCGAGCAACTGCACCTCGGCGACCCCCTGTACGTGCAGTACGGGCACTTCCTCCAGGGCGTCTTCGCCGGGCGGGACTTCTCCACCGGCACCTCGGTACTGCACTGCGAGGCGCCCTGCCTCGGCCTCTCGTACCGCACCGACCAGCAGGTCACCCAGCTGATCCTCACCAAGCTGCCGGTCACCGCATCCCTCACACTCGGCGCGATGGTGATGTGGCTGGTCCTCGGGGTCGGCACCGGAGTGCTCTCCGCCTGGCGGCGCGGGCGCCCCACCGAGCGGCTGCTCACCGGGATCACCCTGGCCGGCAGCGCGACCCCCGTCTTCGTCATCGGTCTGGTGATGATGATCCTGGTGTGCGGGACGCTGGGCTGGCTGCCGTATCCGCAGTACGTACCGTTCTCCGACGACCCGCAGCAGTGGGCGTGGAACCTGCTGCTGCCCTGGCTCTCGCTCGCCCTGATCGAATCCGCCAAGTACGCCCGGCTGACCCGGGCCTCGATGCTGGAGACGCTGGCCGAGGACCATGTGCGGACCTTCCGCGCGTACGGGGTCGGCGAGCGGCGCATCATCGGACGGCATGCGCTGCGCGGTGCGCTCGCTCCCGTCATCGCGCTCAACGCCAACGACTTCGGCTCGATGTTCGGGGGCGCCCTGCTGACCGAGTCGCTCTTCGGCATCCCCGGGCTCGGGCGCGAACTGGTCCACGCGGTCGCCGTGGTGGACCTGCCGGTGGTGGTCGGCATGGTGCTGGTCACCGGCTTCTTCGTCGTGCTCGCCAACGCCGCGGCGGATGTGCTGTACGCGGTGGCCGACCGACGGGTGGTCCTGACATGAGAAGTGGTCCCGACATGAGTACGGGTGGTCCCGGCATCAGTACGGATGGCCCCGGCATCGGCACGGATGGTCCTGGCATGAGGCTGGTCGACGTCCGGGACCTCTCGGTCTCCTTCGACGGATCCGTACGGGCCGTCGACGGCCTGTCGTTCACGCTGGAGGCGGGCGGCGCGCTCGGCGTCGTCGGCGAGTCCGGCTCCGGCAAGAGCGCGTCGGCGTACGCCCTGCTCGGACTGCACCGGGGGAGCGGCGCCCGGGTCACCGGCTCGGTGACGGTCGCCGGGGTGGATGTGGGGAACGCGACCGACGCCGAGCTGCGCGGGCTGCGCGGCGGCAAGGCCGCGATGGTCTTCCAGGATCCGCTCTCCTCGCTCGACCCGTACTACGCGGTCGGCGACCAGATCGCCGAGGTGTACCGGGTCCATGTGAAGTCCTCCCGCCGGGCCGCCCGCGCGCGGGCGGTCGAGGTGCTCGACCGGGTGGGCATCCCGGACGCCGCCCGGCGCGCCAGGTCACGGCCGCACGAGTTCAGCGGCGGGATGCGCCAGCGGGCGCTGATCGCGATGGCGCTGGCCTGCGAACCGCAGCTGCTGATCGCGGACGAGCCGACGACCGCGCTGGATGTCACCGTGCAGGCGCAGATCCTCGATCTGCTGCACGGGCTGCGCCACGAGACGGGGATGGGGCTGCTCCTCGTCACCCATGACGTGGGCGTCGCGGCCGAGTCGGTGGACGAGGTGCTGGTGATGAAGGAGGGGCGGGCGGTGGAGCGCGGGCCGGTCGCCGGGGTGCTCGGCGCACCGCGCGATCCGTACACCCGCGCGCTGCTCGCGGCGGTGCCACGGGTGGAGGCACCGCGCGCCGGGGCGCCGGGGGCGGCGCTCTCCGGGGTGTCGCGTACGGAGTTGCCGGGCACCCGGGCGCCGGGCACGCGGTCGCCGCTCTCCCGGGTGCCGCGCGCCGACGGAGCGCCTGCCGTCGCGGAGGATGTTCCGCGGCCGGCGGCGCCCGGTGCCGGAGGCTCGCCGCTGGTCGAAGCCGTCGGCGTACGGCGGGTGTTCGGCCGGGGCAGGTCCGCGCTCGCAGCGGTGGACGGGGTGTCCCTCGCCGTCCACCGGGGCGAGACCCTGGGCATCGTCGGCGAGAGCGGCAGCGGCAAGACCACGCTCGGGCGGATGCTCGTCGGGCTTCTGGAGCCCACATCCGGCCGGCTGCACCGGGACGCCCGGGTGCAGATGGTCTTCCAGGACCCGGTGTCCTCGCTCAACCCACGCCGCTCCGTTGGCGAGTCCGTGGCGGACCCGCTACGGGCGCGCGGCGACCGGGACGAGGCGCTGATCCGGGACCGGGTCCGCGATCTGCTGGGCCGGGTCGGCCTGGACCCGGCCCAGTACGACCGCTATCCGCACGAGTTCAGCGGCGGCCAGCGCCAGCGGGTCGGCATCGCGCGGGCGCTCGCGGCCGAGCCCGAGCTGATCGTCTGTGACGAGGCGGTCTCCGCGCTCGATGTGACGACCCAGGCCCAGGTCACCGCCCTGCTCGGCGAGTTGCAGCGGGAGCTGGGGCTCGCCCTGGTCTTCATCGCGCACGACCTCGCGGTGGTACGGCAGGTCAGCGACCGGGTCGCGGTGATGCGGCAGGGCCGGATCGTCGAGGAGGGCGAAGCGGACACCGTGTACGGCGCCCCGCAGGATCCGTACACCCGGCAGCTGCTGGCCGCCGTCCCCACACTCGATCCGGTGCTCGCCGCGGCGCGCCGCGCGGCCCGGACCGATCTCGCGGTGGTCTGACGGGGCTCGGGGTGGTCCGGCCGGCCGGTCCCGGGGACGCCCCCCGGACATGGCCGGGTGACGGAAAGGCACCGTAGCGCCACAGAACGCGACGGGTGCGAGAAAGTTACGACTGTTCACCCCTTCCGGTGGCGCGATGGACAACCC
>NZ_JBHYWP010000163.1:0-9881 GCF_042751845.1 Streptomyces sp. NPDC059398
GGCCCCGTACGCGGTAGACGCCCTCCTCCTCCTCGAAGCTGACCGTGAAGCCCGCGTCGTCGACGGCCTTCGGCCGGATGACGACCCGGGTCGCCTCCTCCGCGGGCTTCGCCGCACGCGCCTCGGCGATGATGCCGGCCAGCGCGAACGACAGCTCCTTCAGGCCCAGATGGGCCACCGCCGAAACCTCGAAGACCTGGTAGCCGCGCGCCTCCAGATCCGGGCGGATCATGTCGGCGAGGTCCTGGCCGTCGGGGATGTCCACCTTGTTGAGGGCGACGATCCGGGGCCGGTTCTCCAGGCCGCCGTACAGCTTGAGCTCCTCCTCGATCCGGTCGAGGTCGGAGAGCGGGTCACGGTCGGACTCCAGGGTCGCCGTGTCCAGTACGTGCACGAGCACCGAGCAGCGCTCGACATGGCGCAGGAACTCCAGACCGAGCCCCTTGCCCTGGCTGGCGCCGGGGATCAGCCCGGGGACGTCCGCGATGGTGTAGACGGTCGAACCGGCCGTCACCACACCGAGGTTGGGGACGAGCGTGGTGAACGGGTAGTCCGCGATCTTCGGCTTGGCCGCGCTCAGCACCGAGATCAGCGAGGACTTGCCGGCGCTCGGATAGCCGACGAGCGCCACATCGGCGACGGTCTTGAGCTCCAGGACGATGTCCCGGGCCTCCCCCGGCTCACCGAGCAGCGCGAAGCCGGGCGCCTTGCGGCGGGCCGAGGCCAGCGCGTGGTTCCCGAGGCCGCCGCGGCCGCCCTGGCCCGCGACGAAGGTGGTGCCCTGGCCGACCAGGTCGGCGAGGACGTTCCCCTGCTTGTCCAGGACGACGGTGCCGTCCGGCACGGGCAGCACGAGGTCGTGCCCGTCCTTGCCGGATCGGTTGTCGCCGGCGCCGGGCTGGCCGTTGGTGGCCTTGCGGTGCGGGCTGTGGTGGTAGTCGAGCAGCGTGGTCACCGCCTGCTCGACGACGAGGATGACGTCGCCGCCCCGCCCGCCGTTGCCGCCGTCGGGTCCGCCGAGCGGCTTGAACTTCTCACGGTGTACGGAGGCGCAGCCGTGGCCTCCGTTACCCGCGGCAGCATGCAGCTCGACGCGGTCCACGAAGGTGGTCATGGGTGTGCCTCCTGGGGGTCCCCCCACGCCTTCAGGGCAGAGGGGGCGTACGGAATTGTCTGCGATCGGGTCTTATCTGTTAACACGCGAAAGGCGGACCGGCTTCCCGTAAGCAACGGGAAACCTGGTCCGCCCTCGACAGATCGCTCTACGGCAGCCTTCGGCTGAGCCTGTCCGAAAGGATCAGGCGACCGGAACGATGTTGACGACCTTGCGGCCGCGGTGCGTGCCGAACTCGACCGAACCCGGGTTCAGCGCGAACAGCGTGTCGTCGCCGCCGCGGCCGACGCCGGTGCCGGGGTGGAAGTGGGTGCCGCGCTGGCGGACCAGGATCTCACCGGCGCTGACGACCTGACCGCCGAAGCGCTTCACGCCGAGCCGCTGAGCATTGGAATCGCGCCCGTTCCGAGTGGACGATGCGCCCTTCTTGTGTGCCATGTCTCCTCAGTCCCTTACTTCGCAGCCGCGGGGATACCGGTGACCTTGATCGCCGTGTACTGCTGGCGGTGACCCTGGCGACGGCGGTAGCCGGTCTTGTTCTTGTAGCGAAGGATGTCGATCTTCGCGCCCTTGTGGTGATCCACGACCTCGGCCTGGACCTTGATACCGGCAAGCACCCACGGGTCGCTGGTGACCGCGTCACCGTCGACCACGAGCAGGGTCGAGAGCTCGACCGTGTCGCCAACCTTGGCGGTGGGAATCTTGTCAACCTCAACGATGTCGTCGACAGCAACCTTGTGCTGGCGACCACCGCTGCGCACGATGGCGTACACGCGGATCTCTCTTTCGCTCGGAATCGGCCCTCTGATGCCAGCCGCTCACACGGGTCCGGGGACCCATGACGATCCGGAATGGACGAGCGGCCTCTCCCGGCGGAGCCAGGAGGGAGTTGCTCAGAGGTGTGGCGCTCAGGAAACACGCCGAGGGGTAAGGCTACGGGTCGGGCTCCGGGGGGTCAAACCGGGCCCTGGGGAGTCAGCGCGGTGACAGGCCGCACAGACAGCTGCGGCCCTCCCGGAGGAGGGCCGCACCTTGTGCCCGGCGGTACCGGCGCGGGTCAGTCCTCGGTGGAGGCCGTGACCCCGGACGCCGGCTGCTCCTCGGCGGCGACGGTCTTCTTCGTCGTCTTCTTGGCCGCCGTCTTCTTCGCCGCGGTGGTCTTCTTCGCCGCGGTCTTCTTGGCGGCCGCCTTCTTCGCGGGCGCCTTCTTGGCCGTCTTGCGCGCGGCCGTCTTCTTGGCCGGTGCCTCCGCGTCGGCGGCGGGGGCCTCGTCCGCCGGGGACTCGACCACGACGACCGCCGCGTCGGCCGCGCCCGCGGGGGCGGTGGCCTTACGGGTGGCGCGGCGGCGGGCCCGGGGCGGCGCGGCGTCGGCGGCCGGCTCGGCGGGAGCCTGCTCCTCCGCCACCACGGGAGCGGGGGCGGGAGCCTCCTCGACCACGATCTCCGCGGTCTCGTCGGCCGCCTTGGGCGCGCCGGCCGGGGCCGTGGCCTTGCGGGTCGCCCGGCGGCGCCCACGGGCCGGAGCGGCCTCCTGGACGGGCTCGGGCTCCGTGACCGGCTCGGCGGCAGGCTCCGGTGCGGTGGGCTGCTCGGCGACCGGCTGCTCCGGTTCCGCCACAGCAGTCTCCGGCTCCGGCTGGGCACCCTTCGGGGCGCCGGCCGGGGCCGACACCTTGCGGGTGGCCCGGCGGCGGCCACGGCTGCGCGTGGCGGCCGCCTCCGCCTCGGCGGGGCTGCTGTACAGCTCCTCGTCCGGTACAAAGCTCTCCGGCTCGTCCGCGACGGGGACCACGTCGACGTACTCGGTGTCCGCCTCGTGGTCGTGCGCCTCGTCGTGGCCCTGGTCCTGCGTGTGCTCGTGGTCGGCCGTGTGCTCGTGGTCGCCCGAGCCGCCACGCCCGCGCTTCTTGGAGCGCTTGCCGCCGCCACCGGAGGAGGTCGGCTGCTCCATGTGCACGATCACGCCGCGCCCGTTGCAGTGGACACACGTCTCGGAGAAGGACTCCAGAAGCCCCTGCCCGACCCGCTTGCGTGTCATCTGGACCAGGCCGAGCGAGGTGACCTCGGCGACCTGGTGCTTCGTACGGTCGCGGCCCAGGCACTCCAGGAGGCGCCGCAGCACCAGGTCCCTGTTGGACTCAAGGACCATGTCGATGAAGTCCACGACGACGATGCCGCCGAGGTCGCGCAGCCGCAGCTGGCGGACGATCTCCTCGGCCGCCTCCAGGTTGTTCTTGGTGACCGTCTCTTCCAGGTTGCCGCCCTGGCCGGTGAACTTGCCGGTGTTGACGTCGACCACGACCATCGCCTCGGTCTTGTCGATCACCAGCGATCCGCCGCTGGGCAGATAGACCTTGCGGTCCAGCGCCTTCATCAGCTGCTCGTCGATGCGGTACGTCGCGAAGACGTCGACCTCGGAGGTCCAGCGCGAGAGCCGGTCGGCCAGGTCGGGGGCGACGTGGGCGACATAGCCGTGGATGGTGTCCCAGGCTTCGTCACCGCTGACGATGACCTTCGAGAAGTCCTCGTTGAAGATGTCGCGGACGACCCGGACGGTCATGTCCGGCTCGCCGTAGAGCAGCGTCGGGGCGTTGCTGCTGCCGCCGCTCTTCGCCTTCTTCTCGATGTCCTCCCACTGCGCCTGGAGCCGCTCGACGTCACGGCGCAGCTCGTCCTCGCTGGCCCCCTCGGCAGCGGTGCGCACGATGACACCCGCGTCCTCGGGGACGATCTTCTTGAGGATGGTCTTGAGCCGGGACCGCTCGGTGTCGGGCAGCTTGCGGCTGATACCGGTCATCGAGCCCTCGGGCACGTACACCAGATAGCGGCCGGGCAGCGAGACCTGGCTGGTCAGCCGGGCGCCCTTGTGGCCGATCGGGTCCTTCGTCACCTGGACGAGTACCGACTGGCCCGACTTGAGCGCGGTCTCGATCCGGCGCGGCCCGTGGGCCATGCCGAGCGCCTCGAAGTTGACCTCACCGGCGTACAGGACGGCGTTGCGGCCCTTGCCGATGTCGACGAACGCGGCCTCCATGGACGGCAGTACGTTCTGGACCTTGCCCAGGTAGACGTTGCCGACGTAGCTGGTGGCCTGCTCCTTGTTGACGTAATGCTCGACCAGGACGTTGTCCTCAAGGACACCGATCTGGGTGCGCTCGCCGTGCTGGCGCACCACCATCACCCGCTCGACGGCTTCGCGGCGCGCCAGGAACTCCGCCTCGGTGATGATCGGGACCCGGCGGCGGCCCTGCTCGCGTCCCTCGCGGCGGCGCTGCTTCTTCGCCTCCATCCGGGTGGAACCCTTGATGGACTGGACCTCGTCGAAGCCGGTGCCGGGCTCGCGCTCCGCTTCCTTCTTGCGCGGCTCCCGGACCTTGACGACCGTACGCTCCGGGTCGTCGGCCACGGCGTCGGCGTCCGTGCCCGCGTCACCGCTGCGACGGCGGCGGCGCCGGCGACGGCGGCTGCTGCTGGATCCGGAGGCGGCGTGGTCGTCGTCCTCCTCGTCCGTGCCCGCGGCGGCGGAGGCTTCGCGGGTATCGGTCTCGTCCGCGCCCTCCGCCTCTTCGTCGTGGTGGTCGTTGCCCTCGTTGCTGTCGTTGTCGTCCGTGTCGCCGGCCTCACCACGACGGCGGCGGCGGCCACCCCGGCGGCGGCGGCGCGAGGGCCGGTCACCGTACTCGTCGGACTCGTCGCCCTGCTGTGCTTCCTCGGCGGGCTGCTCGTCGGGCTCGTCGGCCCCGGGCTGCTCGGCGACGGGCGCGGGCTGCTGCTCGGGAGCCTTCTCCGCCTCGGCGGCCTCGCCCCGGCGACGGCGGCGACGGCCGCGCGTGCCGCCCTGCGGCGCGGACTCGGCCGGCTCGGGCGCCTTCGCGCTCTGCGCTGCGGCTGCCGTCTCCTCTTCCTCCTCGTCGAGGGGCTCGGCGGGCCGGGCGGCGGCGGCCGCGGCAGCGGTCTCCGGCGTCTGGAACATCGGCTCGGCGAAGACGGGGGCCTGGAACACGGCCACGGCGGGACGCTGCGCACGGCGGCGCGAACGTCCGGGCTCCGACGCGTCGGCGGCGGGGCGCTGCGCCTTCTCCTTCTCGGCGCCGCCGGTGAACTGCGGGGACTCGGCCCTGCGGCGCTTGCGGCCACGCGGTGCGGCCTCGGTCTCATCGGCGAGCGCCTCGGCCACGGCCTCGGGCAGGCTCTCCCCCGCGGCCTCGGGCTGGGCCGCATCGGCGGCTTCGGGCTGCGGGCTGGTGGCGGGCGCGGTGGCACGGCGGCGGGTACGGCCGCGCGGCGCATCGGCTGCGGGAGCCACGTCGGCGGGCGCTTCGGCCTCGGCCTGCGGTGCCTGCGCGGCCGCGGGCTGCTCGGCCGTGGCGGGCGTGGTGGCCTTACGGGTCGCACGGCGGCGGGTACGCGCCGGGGCAGCGTCCTGCGACGTGCCGGACCCGCCCTGCTCACCGGCGTCGGCGGCCGGGGCGGGCTCCGCGGCGGCCGGGGCCTCCGGGGTCTGCGTCTCGGCCGGGGATCCGGAACTCTTCGGTGCGCCGGCGGGCGCGGTGGCCTTACGGGTGGCGCGGCGGCGGGTCCGCGCGGGGGCGGCGTCCTGCGCGGCGGACTCGTCCGACCCGGCGTTCCGCACGGTCTCCTCAGCCACAGCGGCCTCCGGCTCAGCGGCCACGACGGCCTGGTTGGTCTGCGACTCGTCCACGGGGGCGCCCGTGGACCGGGTGGCGCGGCGGCGGGTACGCGCGGGCGCCGCGTCCGCGGCAGGTGCCGCATCCGCGGTCTCCCCGGTCGCGGTACCGGCGGCATCGGCCTGCGGCGCGCCCGCGGGGGCGGAGGCGCGGCGGCGGGTACGGCCGCGCGGCGCCTCGGTGGCCGCGGCATCGGCGGCGGGCTCCTCGCTCACCGTCTCCGCTGCCCCGGCGGGGCCGGCGGGTGCGGTCGCCTTACGGGTGGCGCGGCGGCGGGCGGGCGGCGCCGCCTCACCGGCAGCGGAGCCGGTGGCGGTACCTTCCGCGGCCGGTATGGCCGGCGTCACGGTCTCGGCCGCTTCGGCGGTGGCGTTCCGCTCACCGGCCGGCGGGCCCGCGGGGCGGGATGCGGCCCTGCGCCGACGGCGCGGGGGCAGCGTGTCGCTGGGACTGGTCTCTTCGTTCGCTCCGGCGGTACCGGAGTCGTTCGGCGTCTGCATGCGGGCGGTTCTCCCGTCACGCTCCCGGGCGCCGCGTCTGTGTCCGGTCCGGCAGGTCCGCGTCAGATACGCGGTTCCGCTCGTCCGGGGCGCGGTCGCCGCACGGGAGCTGATGTCTGGCTCGCCGGTTCCCTACGCGATGTACGTACGGCCTGGCGAAAGTCTTCTGGTCAGTGCGCTGCCCGACCCAGGTGGCTCCCGGATACGAGGGCGGCGCTACGACGACTGGTCCTGAGGCGGCGGGACCGCCTCCGAGGCCCGGGGGCCGTGGAGGTCCTTCTCACAACACCGTCGCGGGTGCCCCGTCGGCGGGAAGCCGGTGGGTGGCGGCTCCGGCGGCCGTGGGTGGAGCGGCCGGGGCTGCCTCGCGGTCGGGCGAGAGCGGGTCGGTCACCGTGCCGGACTCCTCGTCGAAGAGCCCCTGTGCCAGCCTGGTCACCGCTGCGGGGACCGTTCCCCAAGCTCTCGGCTGCGCTCGACCAGGGGAGTCCCCAATCGCGAGGTCGGCCACAACGTGGAGACCGGACAGGACGTCGTCGGGTCGCACAGCAGGTGTCACGTGCCGCACAACCAGCCGCAGTATCGCACAGCGCTCACCGCCCGGCCTATTGACCGGCTCGGCACTGTCGGCTCCGGTGGCTCCGCCGTCAGCGCCGGGCTCGCAGCGGACGGCCCGCAGGTCGACCACCGCGCTGCGGGCGTCGAAGGTCCGTACGCCGTTCTTGGTGCGGCGCTGGACCTCGACCGTCCCGGCGGCGTTGAACGCGGCCACGGCCCGCTCCACCTCATCGAACTCCACGCCGTCCAGGCGCAGTTCCCAGATCGAAGCGGTCAGCCGGTCGGCCAGGCCCGAGGTGTGCGCCTCGACCGCGTCGGTGATGTCGAGCCCGTCGGGGAGCGACTCGTCGAGCAGCTTCCGCAGGGTCTCGGGGTCACGCGCCTCACTGAGGGCGATCTCCAGGAACTCGGCCTCACTGCCGGTGCCGGTGGGCGCGGCATTGGCGTACGACACCTTCGGGTGCGGCGTGAAGCCTGCCGAGTACGCCATCGGTACCTCGGCTCTGCGCAGTGCGCGCTCAAAGGCGCGCTGGAAGTCACGGTGGCTGGTGAACCGGAGGCGGCCGCGCTTGGTGTAGCGCAGTCGGATGCGCTGCACCGCCGGTGCGGGCGGCGGGCCTTCGGGCTGTCGCTTGCCCAGTGGTTCTTCTCCTCGGTGCGGGGCTGGCGCGGGGGGCGCGCCGCCCTACGGCGGGGTCCCGGGGCATCCGGCCGGCTCACCCCCGTCCGGCGCCGTGCGGGCCGCGCGGGGAGATCTCTGGTCCGGGTGCCGCTTCGGGCACAGTCGTTTGTACTACCCAGAGTACGCGCAAGGGGCACCACAGGTTCCCGGACCTCGGCCGGACGTGCACGGGCCGCCCCTCGTGGCCCGGTGGAACCCGGCCCCGGACGCGCGGAGAGGCCCTGTCCTGCGACAGGGCCTCTCCGGGTGTCTCCCTATGTCCCGGTACGTACCGGTGTTTCTCGATGCGCGTACGGCTATTTGTTGACGACCGTCAGGGGCAGCAGCTTCTTGCCCGTCGGCCCGATCTGGATGTCGAGGTCGAGCTGGGGGCAGACCCCGCAGTCGAAGCACGGCGTCCAGCGGCAGTCCTCGACCTCGGTCTCGTCGAGCGCGTCCTGCCAGTCCTCCCAGAGCCAGTCCTTGTCCAGACCCGAGTCCAGGTGGTCCCAGGGCAGGACCTCCTCGTACGTGCGCTCACGGGTCGTGTACCAGTCGACGTCCACGCCGAAGCCGGGGAGCGTCAGCTCGGCGGCCTTCATCCAGCGGTCGTAGCTGAAGTACTCGCGCCAGCCGTCGAACCGGCCGCCGCCCTCGTACACCGCGCGGATGACCGAGCCGACCCGGCGGTCGCCGCGCGAGAGCAGGCCCTCGACGATGCCGGGCTTGCCGTCGTGGTAGCGGAAACCGATCGAGCGGCCGTACTTCTTGTCCCCGCGGATCTTGTCGCGCAGCTTGGTGAGCCGGGCGTCGGTGTCCTCGGCCGAGAGCTGCGGCGCCCACTGGAAGGGGGTGTGCGGCTTGGGCACGAAACCGCCGATGGAGACGGTGCAGCGGATGTCGTTCTGGCCGGACACCCGACGCCCCTCGGCGATGACGTTGACCGCCATGTCGCCGATCTGCAGGACGTCCTCGTCCGTCTCGGTGGGCAGGCCGCACATGAAGTACAGCTTCACCTGGCGCCAGCCGTTGCCGTACGCGGTGGAGACCGTACGGATCAGGTCCTCCTCCGAGACCATCTTGTTGATGACCTTGCGGATGCGCTCGGATCCGCCCTCGGGGGCGAAGGTCAGACCGGACCTGCGGCCGTTCCTGGTCAGCTCGTTGGCGAGGTCGATGTTGAAGGCGTCCACCCGGGTCGAGGGCAGCGAGAGGCCGACCTTGTCCTCGGTGTACCGGTCGGCGAGGCCCTTGGCGATGTCGCCGATCTCGGTGTGGTCGGCTGACGACAGCGACAGCAGGCCGACCTCTTCGAAGCCGGTCGCCTTGAGGCCCTTCTCCACCATGTCGCCGATGCCGGTGATGCTTCGCTCCCGCACGGGGCGCGTGATCATGCCGGCCTGGCAGAAACGGCAGCCGCGGGTGCAGCCGCGGAAGATCTCGACGGACATCCGCTCGTGGACGGTCTCGGCGAGCGGGACGAGCGGCTGCTTGGGGTAGGGCCACTCGTCGAGGTCCATCACGGTGTGCTTGGAGACCCGCCACGGCACGCCCGACCTGTTGGGCACGACCCGGCCGATCCGCCCGTCGGGCAGGTACTCGACGTCGTAGAAGCGCGGGACGTAGACGCCACCCGTCTTCGAGAGCCGGAAGAGCACCTCGTCGCGCCCGCCGGGGCGGCCCTCGGCCTTCCAGGCCCGGACGATCTCGGTGATCTCCAGGACCGCCTGCTCGCCGTCGCCGATGACGGCGCAGTCGATGAAGTCGGCGATCGGCTCGGGGTTGAAGGCCGCGTGGCCGCCCGCGACCACGATCGGGTCGTCGAGGGTGCGGTCCTCGGAGTCCAGCGGGATGCCCGCGAGATCCAGGGCGGTCAGCATGTTGGTGTAGCCGAGCTCGGTGGAGAAGGAGAGCCCGAACACGTCGAAGGCGCGCACCGGGCGGTGGGCGTCGACCGTGAACTGCGGCACCCGGTGCTCACGCATCAGCTCTTCGAGGTCCGGCCAGACGCTGTACGTACGCTCGGCGAGCACTCCCTCGCGCTCGTTGAGCACCTCGTAGAGGATCATGACGCCCTGGTTGGGCAGCCCGACCTCGTAGGCGTCCGGGTACATCAGCGCCCAGCGGACGTCGCAGCTCTCCCACGGCTTGACGGTGGAGTTCAGCTCTCCGCCCACGTACTGGATGGGCTTCTGGACGTGCGGGAGAAGCGCTTCCAGTCGCGGGAAGACCGACTCGACCGACTCGACAGGCATGGTGGTGTCTCTCATGAGCGGACAGGGATGACCATCCAGCGTACCCCGGCGGCGGAGCCCCGCCGCCCGCCCGGGAACAGCAGGGCGCCCGGGTGCCGGGAT
>NZ_JBHYWP010000164.1:0-3648 GCF_042751845.1 Streptomyces sp. NPDC059398
CATCACGCTCACTCGGGGAGGCGGCGGGGCCGGTCCTGCTCCGTCTCCGTGTCCGTCCTACAGGCCGCCGCCCAGCGGCCCGTTGTTGCCGTTGGACCCGCCGCCCCCGCCGTCGGTGGAGTTGTCACCGCCGGTACTGGAGGACCCGGTGTCCGAGCCGCCTGTGCTCGATGTGCCCTTGGAGGTGCCGCCGTTGGACGAGGTGCCCTGTGAGGTCCCCTCGTTCCCATTGGACCCGGTCGTCGTGCCGTTGTTCCCGGCGGTGGTGTCGCCTCCGCCGTCCGTCCCGCTGTGGGACGGGTCCGGGCTGTTGTGCGACGGGGGTGCGGCCGGGGACGACGGCGGCGGGGTCGTCGGGGGCGGCGGCGTGTTCGACGGGGGCGGCGTGTTCGACGGCGGCGGTGTGGTGGGGGTGACCGCGGCGCCCTGGTCGGTGTCCAGGTCGAACTTGCTCGGCTTCATGTCGAGACCGAAGGTGTACCCCGCCCAGATCTCGGCGGGGAAACCACCACCGTTGACCCGGGTGCCGCTGCCTGCCGCGCCGCTGATGGTGACCTGGGCGCCCTGGTGGACCTTCTTGCCGTCCTCCACGCGCGCCTTGGCCGCCTCACCGAAGAGACCGACCGATGTCACCAGGTTCGGCGTGTAGCCGGTGAACCAGGCGGACTTGTTGTTGTCGGACGTACCGGTCTTGCCCGCGACCTGCTGCGCCTTGTTCTTGACCACGGCGCCGGTGCCCTCGTCGACCACGCCGGTCAGGACCGAGGTGACCGCGTCGGCCGTCTGCGGGCTGATCACCTGGTCGCCGATGGCCTTCTGCGGCTTGAACGGCTCCTGGTTCGGGCGGCTGGCGGCCTTCACGATGGTCGGGGTGACCTTCTTGCCGTGGTTGTCGAAGGTCGCGTAGATCCCGGCCATCTCCATCGGGCTGGCGCCGTAGGAACCGAGGGTCATCGCAGGGACCGGCTGCGCGTTCTTCATGGAGCTCATGCCGAGGTCGAGACCGAGCTTGCGGACCTTGTCGAGGCCGACGTCCACACCCATCTGGGCGAACACCGAGTTGACGGAGTTGTTCATGGCGGTCTGGACGGTGACCGGGCCGTAGCTCTGGTTGTCCTCGTTGGGCGGGGCGAACCCGACCTTGTTGCCGTTGCTGTCCACCACAGGGCGCCGGCTGTCACCGTCGTAGATGGTGCTCGCCCCGATCTGCTGGCCCTTCTGCGTCTTGGCGCCGGATTCCAGGGCGGCCGCCAGGATCAGCGGCTTGAAGGTGGAGGCGGGCTGGTAGTCGACGCGCTTGGCATTGCTGTACTCGTGCTTCAGGTAGTCCTGGCCGCCGTAGAGCGCCTCGACCGCGCCGGTGTGCGGGTTGACCGAGACGGCGCCCGCCTGGATGTCCGCGTCGACCACATGCTCCTTGGGGCGGAGCTTGCTGGTCAGCTGCTTCTTGAGCGTCTTCTCCAGCTGGGCCTGCTTCTTCGGGTCGATGTTGAGCGTGACCGTCCAGCCGCCGGCGTCGATCTGCGCCTCGGAGATGCCCTGCGCCTCCAGCTCCTGGTTGGCGGCCTTGACCAGATAGCCGGTCTCGCCCTTCAGACCGCTCTCGGGCTTGGGCTTCTGCGGGATCTGGAACTTCTGCTCGGCGCGCTTGCCCGAGTCGAGCCACTTCTTCTCGACCATGTTGTCCAGGGTGTACGCCCAGCGGGCCTTGACCAGCCGCTTGCCCTCGGCGGTCGCGACGTTCCAGTCGTACTGGCTCGGCGCCTGGAGGAGCGAGGCGAGGTACGCGCCCTGGCTCACGTTCAGCTTCCTGGCGTCGATGCCGTAGTACGCCTGGGAGGCGGCCTGGATACCGAAGGCGCCCCGGCCGTAGTAGCTGGTGTTGATGTAACCGGAGAGGATCTCTTCCTTGGAGAACTTCCGGTCGATCTTGAGGGAGACCACCAGCTCCTTGAGCTTGCGGGTCACCGTCTGGTCGGAGTTCAGGTAGTAGTTCTTGACGTACTGCTGGGTGATCGTCGAGCCACCCTGCTTCCGGCCCTGGACGGTGTTGTAGAGCCCTCGGGCGGTGCCCCTGAAGTCGACTCCGTGGTCCTGGTAGAAGGTCTTGTTCTCGGCGGCGACGAAGGTGTGCTGGACCTCCAGGGGGATGTCCGAGAGCTCGACCTTCTCGCGGTTCACCTTGCCGGTGCGGGCGAGCACCTTGCCGTTGCTGAGCTTGTAGACGTTGCTCTGCAGGTCCGCGTCGGCGTTCGCCGTCGGCACGGGCACGTACATGTAGAACGCGACGAACGCGCCCATCAGCAGCAGGCAGCACACGAAGAAGCCGCCCAGGACCTTCTTCCAGGTGAAGAGCCCGCGTATCCCGCTCTTCTTCTTGGATTTGCCCCGGCGCGCCCCGCGCTGCCGGGCCCGTCGATCGTCCGCACGGCCCATCGCTCTGTGACTCCGCCTTCTTCTCACCCAGACCAGCTGTCGAAAGCTAGCACCGCTTCCTGAGGGCCCGGGGACAGGGACCACCCCGAAGGGCTCTTTCCACACGTGACAATCAGCACCCGTGTCATAGGGAACCGACGTTCAGGAAGCCCGCAAGGTTGCCAGGAACGGCCGATCTTCCTCTCAAGTCGCCCTGAATGACCGGTATTTTCCATTTCCTCCGCTGTATACACCGTGGGTATACCGGGTGTGTATAGTGCTCGCCATGTCCTCCCAGCCTCCGTTGCTCAGCGCAACCGGCCTCCACAAGGCCTACGGTCCGACCCCCGCCCTGGACGGCGTGGACTTCTCCATAGCGCCCGGCGAGATCGTCGCGGTGATGGGCCCGTCCGGGTCCGGCAAGTCGACGCTGCTGCACTGTCTGGCCGGGATCGTCGCCCCCGACGCCGGCACCGTCCGGTACGGGGACCAGGACCTGACCGCCATGAACGACGTGGGCCGCAGCGCCCTGCGCCGCACGGACTTCGGCTTCGTCTTCCAGTTCGGCCAGCTCGTCCCCGAACTCTCCTGCGTCCAGAACGTCGCACTGCCGCTGCGGCTGAACGGCACGAAGCGCAAGGAGGCCGAACGCACGGCGCAGCAGTGGCTGGAGCGCCTGGAGGTCGCCGACGTCGGCCACAAACGCCCCGGCGAGGTCTCCGGCGGACAGGGCCAGCGCGTCGCGATCGCCCGATCCCTGGTGACCACCCCCCGGGTGCTCTTCGCCGACGAGCCGACCGGCGCGCTCGACTCACTCAACGGCGAGCGCGCGATGGAGCTCTTCACCCAGGCGGCCCGCTCCACCGACGCGGCCGTAGTCCTCGTCACCCACGAGGCACGCGTCGCCGCCTACTCGGACCGTGAGGTCGTCGTACGCGACGGCAAGGCCCGCGACCGCTTCGCGCAGTCCGTGGCATGAGCGGGTTCGACGATCTCGCCCTGGGGGTCCGGTTCGCCGTGACCGGCGGCCGCGAGACCTGGGTGCGCACCACGCTCACCGCCGTGGGGGTCGCCCTCGGCGTGGCCCTGCTGCTCGCCGCGTCCGCACTGCCGCACGCGGTGAGCGTCCAGTCGGCGCGGGGGGCCCCCCGCCCCCACCCCCCGCCCGCCGAAAACCGGCCCGCCCCGCGCCCCACCCACGGGGTTGTGTGCCCCGCGCTGGCGAAAGAAACC
>NZ_JBHYWP010000164.1:3658-9468 GCF_042751845.1 Streptomyces sp. NPDC059398
GGCACGCCCGCACCCTCTCCGAACCGACGAAACCGGTCCCGCGCGGCGACACGACGCTGCTGTTCGGGCACGCCGAGAGCGAATACCACGGCGAGACCCTGGACGGTTATCTGCTCCGTGCGGACGGCCCCCACCCGATCGTCCCGCCCGGCATCGGCGCGATCCCCGCCGCCGGCACGATGGTGGTCTCCCCCGCGCTCCGGGACCTGCTCGGCTCAGCCGGCGGCAAGCTGCTGCGCGAGCGCCTCCCGTACCGGATCACCGGCACCATCGGGCAGTCCGGGCTGAGCGATCCGGGCGAGCTGTACTACTACGCGGGCAGCTCCACACTCACCGTCCGCACCGGCGCCCACCGGATCGCGCACTTCGGCGGCGGACCGCTGAGCCCGCCGCTCTCCGCCCCGCTCGTCGTGCTCACCATCCTGGGCTGCGTCGTCCTGCTCACCCCGGTGGCCATCTTCATCGCGACCGCGGTCCGCTTCGGCGGTGACCGCCGCGACCGCAGGCTCGCCGCGCTGCGGCTGGTCGGCGCGGACGTGCGGATGACCCGGCGGATCGCGGCGGGCGAGGCGTTCGCCGGAGCGGCGCTCGGGGTGCTGCTCGGCTGGGTGGTCTTCCTGGTGGGCCGCCTGTTCACCGGCGGTGTCCGGCTCTGGAAGATGTCGGCCTTCCCGTCCGACCTGGTCCCGCTGCCCGCGCTTGCGGTGCTGATCTCGCTGCTCGTGCCGGTGTCGGCGGTCCTGGTCACCCTCTTCGCGATGCGCTCGGTCACCGTCGAGCCGCTCGGTGTGGCCCGGCAGGCCGCCACCCGCCGCCGCCGGTTCTGGTGGCGTCCGGTGATGCCGGTCGCCGGAATCGGGCTGCTGCTGAACGTCGATACGCCGTCCGCCGGGGACGCCCTCGGCAATCCGTACCCCGTCGCGATCGGCGCCGTCCTGGTGCTGGCCGGGCTGACCACGCTGCTGCCCTGGGTCGTCGAGGCCGTGGTCGACCGGCTGCACGGCGGTCCCGTCCCGTTCCAGCTGGCCACCCGGCGGCTCCAGCTGAGCAGCGGATCGGCGGCCCGCGCGGTCAGCGGCATCACGGTCGCGGTCGCCGGCGCGGTCGCCCTCCAGATGTACTTCGTCGGGCTGCACGACGACTTCACCAGGACCACGGACCAGGATCCGAAGCGCGCCCAGATGCATATCGACGCGGACTACCCCAGCGCCGCACGGGCCCGGCAGATGATCCACGCCTTCCAGGAGACCAAGGGGGTCGACGCGGTCATCGGCACCATCGAGTCCTACGCGGACAAGCCCGGCGGCGACCCGGACGCGATGGGCCCCTGGCCCACCACCACGGTCACCATGGGCGACTGCCCGACCCTGCGCGAGCTGGCCGACCTTCCGTCCTGCCAGGACGGCGACACCTTCGTCGCCCACGTCAAGGGGCAGAAGGAGATGAACGACTGGGTGGACAAGACCGTGCGCCCCGGCGGCGAACTCAACGTCGGCCAGGACGACAAGCCCGTCCTGTGGACGCTGCCGAAGGACTCGCCGACGGTCATGGCCCGCCCGGACCCGATGGGCGAGAAGCGCGACGGCATCCTCGTCACCCCGTCCGCGCTCAGCGCGGCCCGGCTCCCGCAGGCCCAGACCCGCGCCCTGGTCAAGGTCGACCACACGGTGCCGGACGCCGCGGAGCACGTACGGAACACCGCAGCGCGTATCGACCCGGTCATGCGGGTGTGGGACCTCACCGTGGTCGACCGTGACAGGAGTTACGCGAGCATCGAGAACGGGCTGCTCGCCGGGGCGGTCGCGACCATGGCGCTGATCGCGGCGTCCATGCTCGTCTCGCAGCTGGAGCAGTTGCGCGAGCGCAGGAAACTGCTCTCGGTCCTGGTGGCCTTCGGTACCCGCCGCCCCACCCTGGGCTGGTCGGTGCTCTGGCAGACCGCGGTCCCCGTGGTGACCGGTCTGGCGCTCGCCGCCGCCGGCGGTCTCGGGCTCGGCGCCGCACTGCTGCGGCTGGTCGGCAAGCCCGTGACGGACTGGTGGGCTTTCGTCCCGCTGGCCGGCGCCGGGGGCGGCCTCATCCTCTTCGTCACGCTCCTGAGCCTGCCTCCGCTGTGGCGCCTGATGCGCCCCGACGGCCTCCGTACCGAGTAGATCCGCACCGTGAATCCCGCACCGCGTAAATCCGCACCGCGTAAATCCGCACCGCGTGAATCCGCACCGAACATCGACACATCAAGACCGGACAAGAAAGGCCATCCCGTATGTCCATCGGTCACACTCTGCTCGGCATCCTGGAGTCGGGGCCGCGCCACGGTTACGACCTCAAGCGCGCCTTCGACGAGAAGTTCGGCCATGACCGGCCGCTGCACTACGGGCAGGTCTACTCGACCATGTCCCGGCTCCTGAAGAACGGCCTGGTCGAGGTCGACGCGATGGAGGCTGGGGGCGGCCCCGAGCGCAAGCGGTACGCGATCACCGACGCCGGAATCAGCGATGTCGAGCAGTGGCTCGCCACCCCCGAGAAGCCCGAGCCGTACCTCCAGTCGACGCTCTACACCAAGGTCGTCCTGGCGCTGCTCACCGGCCGCCCGGCCGCCGATCTGCTGGACACCCAGCGCGCGGAGCATCTGCGGCTGATGCGCATCCTCACCGACCGCAAGCGCCGGGGGGACCTCGCCGACCAGCTGATCTGCGACCACGCCCTGTTCCACCTCGAAGCGGATCTGCGCTGGCTCGAACTGACCGCGGCCCGCCTCGACCAGCTCGCCAAGGAGGTCGGCCCATGACACCCGCCGGTTCCCTGCTGTACGCGGAAGGACTGCACAAGGCGTACGGGCCGACCGCCGCGCTGGACGGCGCCGCGTTCTCCGTCCACGCCGGTGAAGTGGTCGCGATCATGGGGCCGTCGGGCTCCGGCAAGTCGACCCTGCTGCACTGCCTCGCCGGTATCGTCCGCCCCGACTCGGGCTCCGTCATGTACCAGGGGCGGGAGCTGTCCACGATGTCGGAGGCCGAGCGGAGCGCCCTGCGCCGCGGGGAGTTCGGCTTCGTCTTCCAGTTCGGCCAGCTCGTCCCCGAGCTGACCTGTACGGAGAACGTCGCGCTTCCGCTGCGGCTGAACGGCACGAAGCGCAAGGAGGCCGAGCGCACGGCGCAGGAGTGGATGGACCGTCTGGAGGTCGCCGACATCGGGCACAAACGCCCCGGCGAGGTCTCCGGCGGCCAGGGCCAGCGCGTCGCCGTGGCACGGTCGCTGGTGACCGGGCCGCGCGTGGTCTTCGCCGACGAGCCGACCGGCGCGCTCGACTCCCTCAACGGCGAGCGGGTGATGGAGCTGCTGACCCAGGCGGCCCGCTCCACCAACGCCGCCGTCGTCCTCGTCACCCACGAGCCGCGCGTCGCCGCCTACTCGGACCGTGAGGTCGTCGTACGCGACGGCAGGTCCCGCGATCTGGAGCACCTGTCATGAGCTGGACCCGAGACCTCACGATGGGCATGAAGTTCGCCGTCGGCGGAGGCCGCGAGGGCTGGACCCGGACCCTACTGACCGCGGTCGGGGTGGGCCTCGGAGTGGCGCTGCTGCTGTTCACCACGGCGATCCCGAGCGCGCTCGCCGCCCGGGACGCGCGGGAGAACAACCGCAACGACTTCGGCGCGACCATGATCGACAAGGCGGGCGACAACACCATGCTGCTCGCGGTCGCGGACACCGCGTACCGGGGTGCCGACGTCCGCGGCCGTGTGGTGCGCGGCGAGGGCCCCCACGCGCCGCTGCCGCCCGGCACGCACGCGCTGCCCGGCGACGGCGAGATGCTGGTGTCACCCGCGCTGCGCAGGCTGCTGGCGTCGGACCGGGGGGCACTGCTGCGTGAGCGCCTCCCGTACCGGATCACCGGCACGCTCGGCGACGCCGGTCTGACCGGCCCCAACGAACTGGCCTACTACGCGGGCGACAGCCACCTCGCCCTGGACGACGTCGGCACGGTGCGGCGCATCACCTCCTTCGCGAAGCTGCCGCCCCGCGAGGACATGGACCCGGTCCTGCGCCTGCTCGTCGTGATCATCTTCGTGGTGCTGCTGATGCCGGTGGGCGTCTTCATCGCGGCTGCCGTACGTTTCGGCAGCGACAGCAGGGACCGCAGGCTCGCGGCCCTGCGTCTGGTCGGTACGGACTCCCGGATGACCCGCCGTATCGCGGCCGGCGAGGCGCTGGCGGGCTCCCTGCTCGGGGTGGTCTTCGGCGCGGGGTTCTTCCTGATAGGCCGGGCGTTCGTCGGCGACATCGACGTGGCGGGGATCAATCTCTTCCCCGCGGACCTGGATCCGAGCGCGGGGCTGGCCGTACTGGTCGTACTCGCGGTGCCCGCCGCGGCCGTCGCGGTCACCCTGCTCGCCCTGCGCGGGGTGGTCATCGAGCCGCTCGGTGTGGTCCGCGTCTCGGTCCCGCGCCGCCGCCGGATCTGGTGGCGGGCGCTCCTGCCGGTCGCCGGACTCGCCCTGCTGGTGCCGATGCTGGGCAAGTCCCGCACATCGGGCGACTTCAACAGCACGCTGGTGATCAGCGGCAGCGTGCTGCTGCTGGTCGGTGTGACCGCGCTGCTGCCCTGGCTGATCGAGGCCGTGGTGAACCGTCTGGGCGGCAGCAGCACCGCCTGGCAACTGGCCGTCCGCAGGCTCCAGATGACGAGCGGCACCGCGGCCAGGCTCGTCAACGGCATCGCCGTCGCTGTGGCCGGTGCCATCGCGCTCCAGATGCTGTTCGCGGGGGTCGACGGCGACTACAGCAAGGAGACCGGGGCCGACACCTCACGTGCCCAGATGGTCGTCCAGAGCGACCTCACCAAGACCCGGATGGCCGACGCGCTGCGCTCCACGCGGGGCGTACGGAACGTGCTCTCGGTCGGCAGGGCCACCGCAGGGGGATCGCGGAACGCCGAGGAGACCAGCGACATGTACACCGGCGACTGCACGGCGCTCCGGGCCCTGGCCGCCCTCCCGTCCTGCAAGGACGGTGACGCGTTCATCGCCGACGCCGGATCGGACGACAACCTCACGAAGATCGCCAAGCCCGGCAAGCGGCTGTTCCTCAAACCGGCCTTCCCCGACGGCCACGACCAGACCCTCACCTGGACCGTCCCGGCCAGGACCCGCACGGTGGACGTCAGGACCGACCCGGCCGGCAGCTCCATCTTCGGAGGCGTGCTGCTCACACCGGGGGCCCTGCCCGCGCTGCGGCACCTTTCGCTGGTCAACACGGACTACATCACGCTCGACCCGTCGGAGCCGGACGCGGTCGATCTGGCCCGCAACGCCGCGGCGAAGGTGGACCCGCTCACCGGGATCGACGCCCTGCACGAGGTACGCGAGGACAACCGCTTCGCGAGTGTCCGCAAGGGGCTGTACATCGGCGCCGCCGCGGTGCTCCTGCTGATCGGCGCGAGCCTGCTGGTCTCGGTACTGGAGCAGCTGCGCGACCGCCGGAAGCTGCTGGCCGCCCTGACGGCCTTCGGCACCCGGCGCTCCACGATGAGCTGGTCGGTGCTCTGGCAGACGGCCGTCCCGGTGGCCCTGGGGCTGCTGCTCGCCACGGTGGTGGGCCTCGGCCTCGGCTCCATCCTGCTCGCCATGGTCGGCCACTCGCTCACGGTCGACCTGGCGGCGGTCGGGGCGATGGCCGGTATCGGGGGCGGCGTCGTCGTCCTGGTGACGCTGCTCAGCCTGCCTTCACTGTGGCGGCTGATGCGGCCGGAGGGGCTGCGGACGGAGTAGCCGGTACCGGCGGGGGCGGGGGCCGCGCCGGACGCACCC
>NZ_JBHYWP010000165.1:0-9151 GCF_042751845.1 Streptomyces sp. NPDC059398
GGGCCGGGCGGGCCGCTGTCGGCGCGCGGGCGCTCGCCCGCCCCCCCCCCCCCCCCCACGCCGTCCGTGGCTCGCTCCTCCTGACGCCGTCCGTGCCTCGTCCCGCCCGGCGCCGTCTGCGCTTCGCCCCGCCCGGCGCCCTCCGTGCCTCGCCCCGCCCGGCGCCCTCCGTGCCTCGCCCCGCCCGGCGCCGTCTGCGCCTCTCGGCGCAGGCTCAGCGTTCGAGTACGAGCGCGAGCCCCTGGCCGACGCCGATGCACAGGGCCGCGAGGCCGGTGCCCGAGCCCGCAGCGGCCAGCTGGTGTGCGACCGACCCGGCGATCCGGGCCCCCGACGCGCCGAGCGGGTGGCCGATCGCGAGGGCGCCGCCGAGCGGGTTCACGACGGACGGGTCGAGTTCCGGCCAGGCGGCCAGACAGCCGAGCGACTGGGCGGCGAACGCCTCGTTCAGCTCGAAGGTGGTGAGGTCGCCGAATCCCCTGTCCGCCTTGGCGAGGGCCCGGCGGACCGCCTCGACCGGGCCGAGTCCGAAGAGCTGCGGCTCGACACCGGTCACCGCGGACGCGCGGATGCGCGCGAGCGGTTCCCGGCCGGTGGCGCGCAGCCCCTCGTCGTCGACCAGCAGCAGGGCGGCAGCACCGTCGTTGAGCGGCGACGCGTTGCCCGCCGTGACGGTGCCGTCCGTGCGGAAGGCCGGCTTGAGCCGGGCGAGCGCCTCCATGCTGGACCCGGCGCGAACGCACTCGTGGCGGTCGTTGTGGGGGGCCGCGGTGGGGGCGACCCCCGCCGCGGATCGGGCGGGGGTGCAGGCCGCGGGCCCCCTGGGGGGGGGGGGGGGCGCGGCGGGCGCCCCCCCCCCCCCCCCCGCCGCCGGTCCCGCCGCCCCCCCCGCCGCTGCGGTCCACACCCACGGCCCCTGTGTGGTCTCGGCCGCGGGGTCCCGCCCCCACCTCCGCCTCGTAGCGGCCCGCGTTCCAGGCCGCGGCCGCCTTGGCGTGGCTGGCCAGCGCGAAGGCGTCCTGCTGCTCCCGGGTGATGCCGTGCTTGTCGGCGATGAGTTCGGCGCCCTCACCGAGCGGGACGGTCCACTCGTCCGGCATCCGCGGGTTGGTCATCCGCCAGCCGAGCGTCGTGGAGTGCAACTGCTGGTGCCCGGCCGGAAAGGCCCGTTCGGGTTTCTGCAGCACCCAGGGGGCCCTCGACATCGACTCGACCCCGCCCGCGACGGCCACCGACGCGTCGCCCACCGCGATGGCGCGGGCGGCCTGGATGACGGCTTCGAGTCCGGAGCCGCAGAGCCGGTTGACGGTGACGCCGGGGACGGAGACCGGAAGCCCCGCCAGCAGCACGGCCATTCTGGCCACATCGCGGTTGTCCTCGCCCGCGCCGTTGGCGTCACCGAAGTACACGTCGTCGATACGGGAGGGGTCGAGGTCCGGCGCGCGTTCCACGAGCGACCTGACCACGTGGGCCGCAAGGTCGTCGGGGCGCACCCCGGCCAGTGCCCCCGCGAACTTCCCGACCGGGGTGCGGACTGCGTCGACGATGTAGACGTCGCGGATGCTCATCGGACCACTCCCAGCCACCCGGTCGTTCGCCAGGTGAACGATCGTTCAAGACGGGTTACCGCCCGAGTCTCTGTCCGCCTTCCCGCCCTGTCAACGCCCGTTGGCGCTCACTGCCCCGCGAACACCTTCCAGAGGCCCGGGTCCTCGAAGCCGAGTGCCCAGAGCGAGGTGCCGCGCACCCCGTACCTGCGCACGGCGGCCAGCTGCACGGCAGCCCCCCGCGCGTCCTGGTACCAGACGGTCCTGAGCTCCTTCCCGTCCCGGTACGTGAAGTGCGGGGTGCCCGAATCCGGGTCGAGGGCGTAGGGCGCGCCCACCTTGCGGCGCAGCGCCTCCGCCTGCTTCCAGGTCACGTGCCGGGCCGCCCGGCTGCCGTCGGCCGGCCAGTCCCAGCCGTAACCGGGCAGCGCCGTCTCGATCTTGGCGGCGGGGACCAGTGCGGTCGCCCGGCGCAGGATCTCGTCGTACCAGGCCGTGCTGGAGAGCGGTCCCGGCGGGCCGCCTGACCAGTGCAGGTCGTACGCCATGATGCGCATCCGGTCGGCGGCCCGGCCGATCGCCGCGTAGTCCCAGATACGGCCCGTGCTGGCCGTCTGGGGCGAGACGGTGACGACGCACTGCTTCCGCACGGCGTGCAGCTTCGCGCAGAGGCCGGTGACGAAGGCCGCGTAGGCGGAGCGCACTCTCCGGTACCGCGCGGTGGGGGTGGTGGTGATCGTCTCGTAGTCGAGGTCGATGCCGTCGTAGCCGTGGCCGCGGGCGAGCCGGACCAGGGCGGCGGTGTGCGCGGCGCGCAGGGCGGGTGTGGTGAGGATGTCCGCCAGTTCCCCTGCCTTCATGGTGTCCATGTCCATGACCGTGGGGACGACCTTGATCCCGGCCCTGTGCAGTCCGCCGATGATGCGGGTGTCGCCCGCGCCGGGGTGCCCTTCGGTACGGTCCGCCGCCGCGGCCTTGTACCAGAAGGGGCTGACGGTGTGCAGCTGACCGGCGTGGCGCAGGGCGTCCTGGTAACCGGCCTCCTGGTCCCAGTAGGGCAGCCAGGCCGAAGCGGTGCGGTGGGGGCCGCCGGTGTCCGGAGAAGCGTGCGGGCTCGCGGCGGCCGCGGTCGTGGGGAGCGCCAGGGCGAGGGCGCAGACGAGGCCCGTCGCCGAACGGGCCGTGCGGGAGGCACGCGCAGTGATCATGGGCAGAGGGTGGCGCCGGTTACAGGGTCCCGCCCCGCGGGCTGGTCCGTCCAGGTCCTCGATGACCCGGATGACGGCGTATCAGGGTGACGACAGCGGCCGGCCCGGCTCATGACGGACTCGCCTCGTCCGGCCGAGCCGCGTACGGCGGATGCGGCCCCGCCGGACGAGGCCCTGGAAAATCCCCCGCGGGCCGCGGCGATCCGGGCCGCCCGGGGCGCTCTTGTGCCCGGCGGGTGCAGTGGCTTAGGTGGTACGGAGCGCTTTCCGAAAGGCACCCGACAAGGGCTGAAGGTATCTTCACCACGAGGAGCCGATCATGACCATGCCGCTGCTGACCGAGGTGGACGCGGAGCACCTGCTCCGATGTATCTGCTTCAAGACCGGACCGCCCCGTACGGTCGGTGTCGAACTCGAATGGCTCGTGCACGATGTGCACCGCCCCGATTCGCCGGTCTCCGAGGACCGGATCGGGCAGGCGCAGACGGTGGTGCGCGCCCTGCCGCTCGTCTCCGCGCTCACCTTCGAACCCGGCGGGCAACTGGAGCTCAGCTCGCAGCCCGCCGCGTCACTGACCGAGTGCGTCGACTCGGTCTCGGCCGACCTGGCCGCGGTGCGTGCGGCGCTGCGCGGTGAGGGGCTGGTGCTCACCGGCCTCGGACAGGACCCCTGGCATCCGCCGCGCAGGCTGCTGCGCGAACCGCGCTACGACGCGATGGAGACGTATCTCGACCGGCACGGGACAGCCGGCCGCTCGATGATGTGCGGTTCGGCCTCCATCCAGGTCTGCCTGGACGCGGGGCACGCCGAGCCGGGTCCGCTGGGCTACGGCAGGCGCTGGAAGCTCGCGCATCTGCTGGGCGCGGTGCTGGTGGCCGCGTTCGCCAACTCGCCGCACCGCCAGCGCCGTACCACCGGCTGGCTCTCCACCCGGCAGTCCCAGTGGGCCGATCTCGACCCGGTGCGCTCACTGGCGCCCGGCGAAGGGCCGGAGCCCCGGGCGGCCTGGGCCGCGCATGTGCTGGATGCTCCGGTGATGTGCATCCGCGCCGATGCGGGGCCGTGGCCGGTGCCCGATGACCTTTCCTTCCGGCAGTGGCTGCGCACCGGGCTGCCCAGGCCGCCGACCCGGGAGGATCTGGACTACCACCTGACCACGCTCTTCCCTCCTGTACGGCCGCGCGGCCATCTCGAACTGCGCATGATCGACGCACAGTCCGGTGAGCACGGCTGGACGGTGCCGCTCGCGGTGACCGCCGCCCTCTTCGACGACCCGGCCGCGGCCGAGACCGTGTACCGCGCCGTCAAACCCCTCGCGGAGACCGCAGGCAGGTCACCGGCGCCGCGCAATCCGCTCTGGGAGACCGCGGCGCGGACCGGTCTCGCCGATCCGGAGCTGCGCGCGGCGGCGGCGCTCTGCTTCGCCGCCGCGCAGGAGGCGCTCCCCCGGCTCGGGGCCTCCACCGCCGTACGGGACGCGGTCGCCGCCTTCGCCGACCGCTATGTCGCGCGGGGCAGGTGCCCCGCGGACGATCTGCTCGATCCCGACCACGGGAAGGATCACCGCTCATGACCGCCGACCCCACCGCCGTGCGCCGCAGCGCGCTCGACGCGCTCACCGCGGCGCGCAGCCGGACCAGCGCGCTGACGGACTGTGTCGAGGACAGCGAACTCATCGCGCAGCACTCGCCGTTGATGTCCCCCCTCGTCTGGGATCTGGCTCATATCTCCAACCAGGAGGAGCAGTGGCTCCTGCGGGCCGTCGCGGGACGCGAGGCGATGCGCCCGGAGATCGACTCGGTCTACGACGCCTTCGAGCACCCGAGGGCCACCCGTCCTTCGCTGCCGCTGCTCCAGCCCGCCGAGGCACGCCGCTACGCATCGGACGTACGGGGCCGGGTCATCGACGTACTGGAGAGCGCCCCGCTGCAAGGCCGGCCGCTGGTCGACGCCGGATTCGCCTTCGGCATGATCGCCCAGCACGAGCAGCAGCACGACGAGACGATGCTCATCACCCACCAGCTGCGCAGCGGCCCCACCGCGCTGACCGCCCCCGCGCCGCCGCGCACCGACAGCACCGGCCTGCCGGACGAAGTCCTGGTCCCCGCAGGCCCGTTCACCATGGGCACTTCGGACGAGCCCTGGGCGCTGGACAACGAACGCCCCGCGCACCAGCGGCTCGTGCCGGCCTTCCGCATCGACACCGCCCCGGTGATCAATGGCGCGTTCCTGCGGTTCATCGAGGACGGCGGATACCGCGACGAGCGCTGGTGGACGGAGAAGGGCTGGGACCTGGTCCGCGGACACGAGCTGTCCGCGCCGCTGTTCTGGCACCGGGAGGGCGGCCAGTGGCTGCGCCGCCGCTTCGGCGCCGTGGAGCCCGTGGCGCCAGACGAGCCGGTGCTCCATGTGAGCTGGTACGAGGCGGACGCCTATGCCCGCTGGGCGGGGCGGCGGCTGCCGTCCGAGGAGGAGTGGGAGAAGGCCGCACGCCACGACCCGGCGACCGGCCGCTCGTACCGCTACCCCTGGGGCGACCAGGACCCCACACCGGAACGTGCCAACCTGGGGCAGCGCCATCTCGGGCCCGCTCCGGCCGGCAGCTATCCGGAGGGTGAATCCCCTCTGGGTGTACGGCAGTTGATCGGCGATGTATGGGAGTGGACGTCCAGCGACTTCCTGCCCTATCCGGGGTTCGCCGCCTTCCCCTACCGCGAGTACTCGGAGGTGTTCTTCGGCCCGGACCACAAGGTGCTGCGCGGCGGCGCGTTCTCCGTCGGCGAGGTCGCCTGCCGGGCGACCTTCCGCAACTGGGACCTGCCGGTGCGCCGTCAGATCTTCGCCGGGTTCCGGACCGCGAGGGATGCCTGATGTGCCGTCATATCGCTGTCCTGGGGCCGCCGGAGCCGCTCGGCGACGTGCTGGTGCGGCCCCGGCACTCGCTGGTGCGCCAGTCCTGGGAGCCGCGCAGACAGCGGCACGGGACGGTCAACGCCGACGGGTTCGGTGTCGGCTGGTACGCCGAAGGCGACCCGGTGCCCGCACGCTACCGGCGCGCAGGACCGATCTGGTCCGATCTCTCCTTCACCGATCTGGCGCGGGTCGTACGCAGCGGGGCGGTCCTGGCCGCGGTCCGTGACGCCACCGAGGCGGGCGCGGACGGCGAGGCCGCGGCGGCGCCGTTCGCCGCGGGGCCCTGGCTGTTCAGCCACAACGGGGCGCTCACCGGCTGGCCGGTGAGCGCGGCACCGCTCGCCGCCACGCTCCCGGCCGCCGAACTGCTCGGGATGGCGGCCCGCTGCGACTCCGCGCTGATCTGGGCGCTCGTCCTGCACCGGCTGCGGGAGGGCGACCCGCCCGGCCAGGCGCTCGCCGACACGGTCACCGACCTCGCGGCGGCCGCGCCCGGCTCGCGGCTCAATCTGCTGATGACCGACGGCGCCGCCATCGCCGCCACGGCCTGGGGCGACACCCTCTGGTATCGCACGGAGCCCGGCGCCGCCACCGGGGCGTCCCGCCGTACGGTCGTCGCCTCTGAGCCGTACGACGACGCACCGGGCTGGCGCGAGGTCCCCGACCGCACCCTGCTCGTGGCGAGCCGCACCGATGTCCAGCTGACCCCCCTCAAGGAGCACACGGCGTGAGTCCCTTCCAGCTGACCCGCACCCTGCCCGAGGACGCGACGGACGCCGCACTGCGCGCGGACGTGCGCCAGGGGCTGACCGGTACGCCCAAGACCCTGCCGCCCAAGTGGTTCTACGACGCCCGGGGCAGTGAGCTCTTCGAGGAGATCACCGCGCTGCCCGAGTACTACCCGACCAGGGCCGAGCGGGAGATCCTGCTCGCCCGCGCGGGCGACATCGCGGAGGCCACCGGGGCGCGCACCCTGATCGAACTCGGGTCGGGCTCGTCCGAGAAGACCCGGCATCTGCTCGACGCGCTGCCCGCCCTTGAGGCGTACATCCCGGTGGATGTGAGCGGGAGCGCGCTCACCGCGGCGGCCGATGCGCTGCTCGCCGAGCGGCCGGGGCTCACCGTGCACGCGCTGATCGCGGACTTCACCCGCGAACTGGCGCTGCCGGCGGCCCCGGGCCCCCGGCTCGTCGTCTTCCTGGGCGGCACCATCGGGAATCTGCTGCCGCCCGAACGGGGCGCGTTCCTGCGCTCCGTACGGAGCCTGCTCGAACCGGGCGACCAGCTGCTGCTCGGCACCGACCTGGTCAAGGACGAGAGCGTCCTGGTCCCGGCGTACGACGACGCGGCCGGTGTCACCGCCGCCTTCAACAAGAACGTGCTGAGCGTCATCGACCGGGAGCTGGGGGCCGACTTCGATCCGGACGCCTTCGACCATGTCGCCGTCTGGGACCGCGAGAACGAGTGGATCGAGATGCGGCTGCGGGCGCGCCGGGCGTTCACCGTGAAGATCCCCGAGCTGGATCTGGCGGTGCCGTTCACCGCGGGCGAGGAGATGCGGACGGAGGTGTCGGCGAAGTTCCGCGAGGAGCGGGTGCGGAGCGAACTGGCCGCCGCGGGCATGCCGCTGCGCCACTGGTGGACGGATTCCGGCGGGCAGTTCGCGCTGTCGCTCAGCGGTCCACCAGTTCGCCCGTGAGCTGCTTCGAGGCCTTCTTCGCGGCCTCGTGCGGGTCCTGTCCGGTGAGCACCTCCGTCATATAGGGCTTGATCGGGTTGTCTGCCTCGACCGCCGCCCAGCGCGGCGAGTTCGGGGTGGCACGGCCGCGTGCCGCGCCCGCGGCCATCGCGGCCGTCCCCTCCTCGCCCTTGACCACACCCGCGAGCGTGGTCTTGTTGGGGACGTAGCTCATGGTCCTGGCCAGCTCGGTCTGCCACTCGCGTCCGGCCAGGGCCTCGACGACCCCGACAGCCGCGTCGCCGTGGCGGGCCTTGTCCGGGATGATCAGGTCGGAGCCGCCGGTGAAGACGGCCGACGGCCTGGCCGCCGTCTTGCCGGGGATCGGGAAGAAGCCGAGCTTGCCCTTGAGCCGGGGGTTCTCCTTGAGGATGGTCTGCGCCGTTCCGGGCACTGCGATCATCTGCGCCACGTCACCGCGCGCGAACACATCGGCCTGCTGCGGGTGGGCCTCGTCCGCGTTCTTGGGCCCCTTGCCGAGGCTCTGGAGCTCCTTGTAGAAGTCCATGCCCCTGATCGCGGCCGGGCTGTCGATGGCGCCGGTGAAATTGCCGCCGGACTCCTCGGCCAGCTCCCCGCCCTCGTCCCAGATGAATCCCGAGAGGGTGTACCAGTCCTGTCCGGCGAGGTAGATGCCTTGCCGGTCGCCGCTGTTGAGCTCCTCGGTGTCCTTGATCCACTGCGTACGCGTCTTCGGCACCCCGGTGATCCCGGCTTGCCTGAACAGGTCCTTGTTGTAGATGACGACCCGGTTGGCCGCGTACCAGGGGACCCCGTACTGGGCTCCGTTGATGCTGCCGGGATCGGCGAGACCGGGCAGCCAGTCCTTGCTGCCGAGGTCCCGGACCGATTCCAGGGTGAGGTCGCGCAGCCCGCCGCTCTCCGCGTACATCGCGACCTGGGTGTTGCCGACCTCGATCAGGTCGGGGCCGTTGCCGGACCGCAGGGCGGCCGTGACCTTGGCGCCGATTCCGCCCCACTCCTGGATCCGGACGTCGAGCCTGGTGTCCTTGTGCTCCTTCTCGTACGCGCGGGTGAAACGCTGGACGAATCCGTCCGACGCGCTTCCCTTCATCAGCCACACCGTGACGGTGGTGGTGCTGTCCCCCGTACCCGGCAGATATCCGCAGCCGGTGAGCGCGGTCGCGGCGAGTGCGGTGGCGGCGAGCAGGGCGGCGCAGCGCAGGCCGGGGTGGTTCTTCACGGAGGTCACCTCTGTCGTAAGGACACGGCAGTTCATGACCCGACGTGGGGGAAGCGCGGACGGCTTGAACGGGTTGGCTGAATTTTGGTACAGACCAATCCCCCGGGTCAAGCCTGGGGCCTCCGGGACCGGGCGGCTTCCGGCGATCGCCCGGACCGGGCGGGCGCCGCGCGGAGTCCGGCTCCGTACGGCACCGTGGAAGGAGGCGACGAAAGGAGCGGGTCATGTCGGAGCACACCTACCGGGTGACGGAGATCGTCGGCACCTCGCACGAGGGCGTGGACCAGGCCATCCGCAACGGCCTGGGGCGCGCGTCCAGCACACTCAGGGGACTCGACTGGTTCGAGGTCACCCAGGTCCGCGGGCAGATCGTGGACGGGCAGGTCGAGCACTACCAGGTCGGCCTGAAGGTCGGCTTCCGGCTGGAGGACGAGGGGTGACCCGCCGCATTCCCCCGCGGGGTGGCGGGCGCCCGGGGTTTTGGCGCCCGGGACCGGGGTTTAACCATTGGTGTGCTCTGCGATATGCTCGCGACCGGTTT
>NZ_JBHYWP010000166.1:0-9077 GCF_042751845.1 Streptomyces sp. NPDC059398
GGGGCGCGGCGCGGGGGGGCGGCCCCGGCGCAAGACCCGCTGGCCATCGCCGCCGTGGCGGACGCCGGCGAGCGGCGGCACGTCGAGGAGGTACTCGCCCGGTACACCGAGCGGCTCCCTGCTGGTCGCGAGCACGGACAGTCCCGGAGCCGCGCGCAGCAGCGCGCCCACGAGATCGCCGCACGCCGCGAGGATCCGCTCACAGCAGTCGAGGACCAGCAGCAGATTGCGGTCGGCCAGCCGTTCGCAGAGCGCTTCCACCGGGCGGGCCAGATCGTGGTCGAGGAGGCCGACGGCGTCGGAGACCGTGCCGATCAGGAGCCGTTCGTCGCAGAGGTGCGACAGGTCGGCCCACCACACCCCGTCGGCGTACCCGTCGCCGGCCTCCTCGGCAGCGCGCAACGCCAGCCGGCTCTTGCCGACCCCGCCGCCGCCCGTGAGAGTGACCAGCCGGTGCTTTTCGAGTGCCCGTGCCGCACGGCGCAGCTGGCCGGTCCTGCCGACAAAACTGGTCGCGACGACGGGAAGGTTTCCCACCACGGGTACATCTTGGACCCGGGGCGATCCCGGGCCGATACACGCGACGAGGAACGGCCAGAATTGGCCGATAGTGAATCGTGAACAATCAGATGGTGAAACAGAGTTGGCTGAATCTGTCGTCATCGGCTCCCGGTTTGCAGAGATCCCCGGCAGAGTGGACGATGCCTTCCGCGCGGAGCACCGGGAGGCGGAGCACCGGGAGGTTGCCGCGGTGGACCGCGGCCGGGCTGCCCCGCCGGCGGGCGTCAGGGTCTCCTCCGGCGGGACAGCGGCTCATGCCGTCACCGGCTCACTGGCCCATGACGTACTTGACGGTCGGTCCCGTGGTCCAGCCGCCGTCCACGGCCAGCTCGGCCCCGGTGACGTACGAGGCGGCGTCGGAGAGCAGGAACACCACGGCGCCCGCGATCTCCGGCGGCTCGCCGACCCGGCCCATCGGGGTGTTCGGGTAGTTCCCCTCACCCTTCTCGATGCCGACCGAGGCGGTCATCGGGGTGTATGTCATCCCGGGGTGCACGGAGTTGACCCGGATCCGCTCGGTGCCCAGCTCCACCGCACCGATCTTCGTCAGTCCGCGTACGCCCCACTTGGACGCGCCGTACCCGCCGGTGAGCGCCAGGCCCATCAGCCCAGCGGCCGACGAGATGTTGACGATCGAGCCGCCGCCGCTCTCCCTCATCGCGGGGATGACGGACTTCATCCCGATGAAGACGCCGGTGAGGTTGATGTCGAGCACCCGGCGGAAGCTCTCCACCGATGTGGTCTCCAGATACGCGCCGGCCGATATGCCCGCGTTGTTGACCAGCCCGTGCACCTCGCCGAACTCGGCGGTGGCGAACGCGACGACCCGCGTCCAGTCCTCCTCGGACGTGACATCGTGGTGCAGGAAGCGTGCCGCCGTGCCCAGTTCGGCCGCAGTGGCCGCGCCCTCCTCGTCGAGGACGTCGGTGATCACCACCCGGGCCCCGGCGTCGACCGCCTGGCGGGCCGCCTCGGCGCCCAGTCCACGGGCGCCGCCGGTGATGATGACCGTCTTTCCGGTGAGATCGTTCATGATTCAGTCCTTCGTTCTGCTCGGGCATCCGCTCCGTCCGGAGCTTCATGCGGTACGGGGGCCGTCAGCAGGGCGGCCGTCATCGAGACGAGATCGGCGAGGAACAGCCGCTCGCCGGTGAGAGGCTCCGCGCCGGTGAGGTACTGACGGGCGCGGTCCGCCATCGCGGCGCCGACCAGCGTCAGGGCCAGATCCACGCGCTCCAGCCGAACCGGCTCGGGAAGCGCCTCCAGGCAGGCATCGAGCCGGCCGATGAGCTGCCAGTAGACGGTGCCCTCGATCGTCGGATGCGGGGTGCGGGTGCGGACCCCGCTCTCATGGCTGAGCTGCGCGGAGACCTGCAGACAGCGCTGGCCGCGCTCGGTGCGCAGCTCGGTCGCCTCGGCCGCGACGAGCGCGGTGAGCAGTCCGTGCAGATCCTGTCCGCCGTCGCCGAGCAGCTCCGTCAGGACGGCTTCGGTGCGCCGCTGCCGTCCGGCCATCACGGTGTCGAGCAGACCGGCGCGTGAGCCGAAGTGATACTGCACGGCGGATGGATTGCTCTGTCCTGCCAGCCGGATGATGTCGCGCAGCTGTGCACCGTCGACGCCCTGGGCGGCGAAGATCTCCTCGGCCGCGCGGATCAGTTTCTCCCGGGTTCCGGGCCCTGATGTCCTTGCCATGCCAGCTATTCTAATGCTGGCCATTATTAATGGCGAACGGGCAGGTCAGTGCAGAGGTAACACGGGCGGGTGTGTCAGTCGGCGCGCCGAGGCCGTCCGAAGCGCACCGGGACGCCGGGGGAGTGGAGCACGCTGACCGGCTCGCCCACCGGGGCCGGGAGCCCGGCCGCCGCGACGAGGTTCTCGGCGCACCCGGTCAGCTCCGCCCGGTACAGCGGCCAGCGGGGGTGGGTGTTCGGCAGATACAGCGGACGGCCGAGCAGACTCGTGTGCAGCCCCCACCGGGCGGTCACGAAATGCTCCAGCTCGCTGGGCTCCCGTACGCGCTCCCCGACCCGGATCCCGATCCTGCTGTACGCGCCCCGAGGCCCCGGCCGGCGTCTGCGGCTCGTGTACGTGAGGTGGTCACCCTCGCGGTCCACGGTCATCCGGGACCATGCGTAGGGGAGCCGGAAGACCGTACGCCCCACGGTCACCGGGATCAGGCGGGCGGCGTCGAGCGAGCGGAACACCACGCCGCGCCGCCCCCGGCCGTCCACGGAGTACAGACGCACGTTGGTCTCCGGGAAGGTGCCCAGATACGGCACTCCGGGCAGCCCGAGCCAGCCGATCCGGTGCATACGGAAGGCGACGAGCCCCACGTACGTCACCCCGTCGAGGAGGTCGGGGAAGGTGCCGGGCGGCAGCAGCGGTGCCACGTCCGCCGGGTCGGCCGCCCAGTGCAGAAAGGCCAGATCCAGCCAGGACTGGGTGAGCAGCGGCCGGGGCTCCTCGCGGGGCGGGTCTGCCGTGATGGGTTCGGGGCTGCTCGGTCCGTACGGCACGACGTCAGCATGGCAGACCGCAGGCGCGCGGTGCCCGGAAAAATCCCGGGTCGCGCCGCATCCATCGGGCTCTCTCGTTCGTCTCATGTGCGAGCGGCACTCTCATGAGGCCGCGATGAAGCGGCATTTGGAGTATTCATCTTGAAAATCGGTATTCAGGGCATTCGTCGTATGTCTGTGGTCGTCGTGACCGCGGGAGCTGTATCGACGGCCGGGGCATTCGGCGCCTCGGCCCAGGCCGCCGCACCCAAGGCGCCCACGATCGTCGCCAAGGGCGGCTTCGTGATGAACAACGGCACGGCGAAGACGCTCTTCACCAAGGCCGCGGACACCCGCCGTTCCACCGGTTCCACCACCAAGATCATGACGATCCGGGTGGTGCTCGCGCAGAAGAACCTCAACCTGGATTCGAAGGTCACGGTCCAGAAGGCGTACAGCGACTACATCGTCTCCAAGAACGCGTCGTCGGCCCGGCTGATCGTCGGTGACAAGGTCACGGTCCGGCAGTTGCTGTACGGCCTGATGCTGCCGTCCGGCTGTGACGCGGCGTACGCGCTGGCCGACAAGTTCGGCACCGGTTCCACCCGGGCCGCGCGGGTGAAGTCGTTCATCGGGAAGATGAACTCCACCGCCAAGACGCTCGGCCTCAAGAACACCCACTTCGACTCGTTCGACGGCATTGGGAGTGGTGCCAACTACTCGACCCCGCGTGACCTGACGAAGCTCGCCAGCAACGCGATGAAGTACTCCACCTTCCGCACGGTCGTGAAGACCAAGTCGACCAAGCAGAAGGTCACGACGAAGAGCGGTGGCTACCGCTACATGTCGTGGACCAACACCAACAAGCTGCTCAGCAGCTACTCGGGCACCATCGGCCTGAAGACCGGGTCGGGCCCGGAGGCCAAGTACTGCCTGGTCTTCGCCGCCACCCGGGGTAGCAAGACCGTCATCGGTACCGTCCTCGCGTCCACATCGGAGGCGAACCGCACCGCGGACGCCAAGAAGCTGATGGACTACGGCTTCAAGAAGTAGCCTGCCCGCATTGCTGACGGGATCCTCGCCCGGCCGTCCGGCCGCGCGGGGACCCCGTTCGCGTATGCGTCGGGACTCCAGCGGCTCGGCACCGACCATGTGGACATCTACCGCCCGGCCCGGCTCGACCCGGAGGTCCCGGTCGAGGACACCGTCGGAGCCATCGCCGAGATGGTGGAGGCCGGCCATGTGCGCGGCATCGGACTCTCCGAGGTCGGTTCGGAGACCATCCGCCGGGCGCACGCCGTGCATCCGATCACCGATCTGCAGATCGAGTACTCACTGTTCAGCCGGGGCATCGAGTCCGGCATCCTCGACACCTGCCGCGAACTGGGCGTCGGGATCACGGCGTACGGAGTGCTCTCGCACGGGCTGCTCTCCGGCCACTGGAACCCACAGGGCGCCGACCCCCGTTCGCATCTGCCGCGCTTCCACGCGGACAACGTCGACGCCGACCTCGCGCTGGGCGACGCACTGCGCAAGGTCGCCGACGCCCGGGGTGCCACCGTGGCGCAACTGGCGATCGCCTGGGTGCTCGCCCAGGGCCGTGAGCACGGCGACATGGTCGCGCTGGTCGGCGCCAGGACCCCGCAGCGGCTGGCCGAAGGGCTCGGCGGGGCCGAACTGGTCCTCACCGATGATGACGTGGCCGCGATCGAAGAGGCTGTGCCCGCCTCCGCCGTCGCCGGCGAGCGCTACGCTCCGGCCCAGTTCGCGCAGCTCGACAGCGAGCGCTGACCCCTCGGGCGCCGCTTCTCGGAACCGGCCCGTCCGTGTCCCGGTGCGGCCCGCTCAGGCACCGGCCGCGTACCGCCAGAAGTCGCGCATCAGCGGGGGCGGCGTCGGCCCGGTCATCTCCACCTGGCTGAGCAGGATGGTCACCGTGCCGGTGGCCGGGACGATGTGCGCCGCCGTACCGGTACCGCCGATCCAGCCGTAGCGGCCGGGCACGTTCCACGGATCGGCGTCCGTGACGTCGACCGATCCGCCGAAGCCCCACCCCTGGCCCTCCAGGAAGAGGGTGCCTGACGCGCGCTGTTCCGGCGTCAGATGATTCGCGGTCATCAGACGCACCGAATCGGGCGACAGCAACTGCCGCCCGCCCGAGGCCCCTTCAGCGAGCAGCATCCGGGCGAACGCCAGCCAGTCACCGGCGGTCGAGAACAGCCCTCCGGCGCCGGGGGGGGGGCCGGGGAGGGGGGGGGCGCCCCCCCCCCGCGCGCGGGCGCGGGCGGGGGGGGGGGGGCGGGGCGAGAACCGCCCGCCGGCGCCGGCGGGGAACGCGGGAAGGCCGCCCCACGCCCCGTCGGCCGAGGCGACCGGTTCGAGGCCGCCGGGCGTGGGCCGGTAGAGGCCGGTGAGCCGGTGGCGTTCGGCGGCGGGGATCGCGAATCCGGTGTCGGTCATACCGAGCGGTTCGAAGATGCGCTCGGCCAGGAAGCCGGGGAGCGAGCTGCCGGAGACCCTGGCGATCAGCACCCCCAGAATGTCCGAGCAGGTGTTGTAGAGCCAGCCGTCCCCCGGCTGGTGCAGCAGAGGGATCCGGGAGAGCGCCGCCATCCACTCGTCCGGCGCCGGGACCGCTTCGGACTGCGGCGGGCCCTGCCGCAACTCGCTGAAGAGCAGCCCGACCGCGGGCAGCGAGAAGTCCGACGGGAATCCGTATCCCGCCCGGAAGGTGAGCAGATCCCGCACGGTGATGGCGCGGGCAGCGGGCACGACATCGTCCACCGGGCTGTCCGGCCTGCGTACGACCGAGGGCGAAGCCAGTTCCGGCAGCCACTGCCGGGCGACCGGCTCGTCGAGCGCGATCCGGCCCTCGTCGACCAGCATCATCACGGCCGCGGCGGTGACGGGCTTGGTGATCGAGGCGATACGGAAGACCGAGTCCCGGTCCATCGGCGCCGAGCCCCCGGTGTCCGAGGAGCCGGCCACCGCGAACTCGGCCCGGTCGCGGCCGCCCACCAGGGCCACCGCGCCGGGCACGGTACCCGCGTCGACGTACGTCGTGAGAAGTGTCTGCAAGCCGGTCATCGGTCCGCCTTCGTGAGCTGGGCTGTCAGGAGGGAGACCCCGGTCGCGGCGGAAAATCATCGGCCGGCACACTCCGCAGTCTGCCGCGCCCCGCACAGCCCCGCAGCGCGGAGGCCAGGCTTCGGCGGGCCGCCACGGGGCAACCGGTACGGCATGGACATCGGTACTGCATCAGCGCGCGGTCACAGACAGGCGAAACGGGCGGCGGACAGCACGGCGGTTGCGGCAGGAGCGCGGGCGGGATTCGCCGCACGGGGCGTGATCTACATCCTGGTCGGGGTGCTGGCCGTGCGGATCGCGTTCTCCGACGGCGGGGGAGCGCAGGCCGACCGCGGCGGGGCCATCGCCGAGATCGCACACCGGCCGTTCGGACACGTACTCCTCTGGGTCCTGGGGATCGCACTGGCCGGGATGGCCCTCTGGCGGCTGTCCGAGGCGCTGTTCGGCCAGGCGGGGCCGGATGGCACCAAGCCCGGCAAACGGGCCATGGCCGCGGGGCGCTGTGTCTTCTACGGCTTCGTCTCGTACGGAGTGCTGTCCTACGCGGCCGGTGACCGGGGGAGCGGCAGCGGATCGACGGACAAGAGGTCCCAGGACGTCACGGCGACAGCGCTGGGCTGGCCGGGAGGGCAGTGGATCGTCGGTGCCGCGGGGATCGCGGTGGCCGGCGCCGGACTGTGGATCGCCGCCCGCGCGGTCATGCGCAAGTACCGCAAGCACCTCAAGATGGCCGCGATGTCGAGGAACACCCGGCGGGCCGTGGACACCGTCGGGATGTTCGGCGGGGCTTCGCGCGGCATCATCTTCGCTGCCGCGGGCGGGTTCGCCGTCGTCGCGGCCGTCCACCACCAGGCCGGCCGGGCCAAGGGGATGGACGACACCCTGCGCTCGTTCACCGGCACTCCGGCCGGGCCGTGGCTGCTGGTGCTGGTGGCGGTCGGACTCGCCGCCTTCGGCGCGTTCTCCCTGGCGAACGCCCGGTGGCGCGAGGTGTGAGACCGGGGGCGTCGCCGTGGGGCCGCGTCACCGTGCCGTTGGCGGCCTCGCGTACGGCTGTCGGACCGGTGTCCCGGTAGCTCCTGGAACGGGTGCGGGCAGACGGGAATAGGCGCAGCCGGAATGGACTTCTCGCTGGAGGAACCACCGGCCGTGCGCAGGGCCGGTGCCCTGATCCGGAGTGAGGGAGTTCATGCCCAAGGCGTACGTATTCACCCGCAGCGGCGGCCCCGAGGTGGAGGCCCTGGCCGAGCTGGAGAGGCCGGTTCCCGGTCCGGGAGAGCTGCTCGTCGCCGTCCGGGCGGCCGGAGTGAACCCGGTGGACTGGAAACTCCGGACGGGATACCGCAGGCCCGGCAGCGCGGAGCCGTCGTTCCCCGAGGTCTTCGGCAGCGAGGCCGCGGGGACGGTGGTGGCGACAGGCCCCGGAGTGCAGGGGTTCGAACCGGGCCAGGCCGTCTTCGGTAACCCGGTGACCGGCGGCTACGCCGAGTACACCCTGATGCCCGTCGCCGTCACGGCGCACAAGCCCGCGGCGCTGCCGTTCACCGAAGCGGCTGCCCTGCCGGTCGCGGGAGCCACCGCGTACGACGGGATGCAGCAGCTCGACCCGGCGCCCGGCTCGACGCTGCTGGTCAACGGCGCGGGTGGCGGTGTGGGGGTGGCCGCGGTCCAGATCGCACGGCACCGCGGTGTCAAGGTCATCGGTACCGCGAGTGCGGAGAAGAAGGAGTTCGTGGAGGCGCTCGGCGCTGTGCACGTCCCCTCAGGGCCGGGCGTGGTGGACCGGGTACGGGCAGCCGCCGCGGACGGCGTCGACGCCGTCTTCGACCTTGTCGGCGGTGCGGCCCTCAAGGAGGTGGCCGCGCTGGTCGACGACCGGGCGAACCTCATCAGCGCGGGCGGCAAGGAGCTGGTGGTGGAGTTGGGCGGCGCTGCGGTCGTACGCGCCCGCAACGCGGCCGTACTCGACGCCGTGGCGCGCCTCGCCGTGGACGGCGCCCTGCGGGCCTGCGTCACCCGGACCTACCCGCTGGAGCAGGCGGCCGAAGCCCTGCGCGCGGTGGAGGGCGGGCACATCCGGGGCAAGATCGTGATCGAGGTGGCTCCGTGAGCGTCCCGCGGCCGGCCGGCGCCGCCCATCCCCTGGACGACCCGGTCCGCACCGCGCTGACCGGACCACACGCCCCCTTCGCGCGCTCACGGGGCCGCGTCCTGTGCTACCCGTCCGACGTGGCGCCCTGGTTCGTCACACCCGAGGCGCCCGAAGCGGCCGACTGGGCGGACGCCGCCGCGCTCGCGGGGCCCGGCGGGGCCGTCACGCTCACCGCGTTCAGCGAGCCGCCGCCCACCGACTGGGAAATCGTCTTCCACGCGCCGGGTGTCCAGCTCGTCGACGACGGCGTGGCCGCCGCCCCCGATCCGGAGGCCGTACGGCTGGGAGCTGACGATGTACCCGAGATGCTGGACCTGGTCGAACGGACCCGTCCTGGCCCCTTCCTGCCGCGCACGGTCGAACTCGGCAGCTACCTCGGCATCCGCCGCGAGGGCAGGCTCGTCGCGATGGCGGGTGAACGGATGCGGCCGCCGGGCTGGAGCGAGATCAGCGCGGTCTGCACGGACCCGCCCCAGCGCGGTCAGGGCCTCGGCACCCGGCTGATCCGCGCCGTCGCCCACGAGATCAGGGAGCGTGGCGACACGCCTTTCCTGCACGCCGCGGAGTCCAACACCAACGCCGTCCGGCTGTACGAGTCCCTGGGGTTCGGGCTCCGCCGCAGGACGGAGTTCCTCTCGGCACTCGTACCGCAGCACTTCGTGCGCGCCGACGCCGGCGCCGGGGAGGCGGACGTGCGCACGACGGTGGTGCACTGAAAACGGCGGTGTACTGAAGACCGCGGTGCGCCGGCGCCCGCAGCCGCCGGCGGGGGTTCCCAC
>NZ_JBHYWP010000167.1:0-8317 GCF_042751845.1 Streptomyces sp. NPDC059398
CCCCGGCGCGCTTCCACTCTAGCACACAGAACCATTTACGTATAAAGAGATTTTTTATTTAATATCGGCACGTTCGCCGAGTGTGAAGCGATCCCCGGTTCCGTTCGTCGATCTCCGTGTTCCTCTCATCCTCCCCCTCGCACCAAGGAGCGTTCGACCAGATGGCATTGATGTGGAGAGCACCAACGCCCCTGCGAAGGACGGCCGTTGCCCTGTCGGCGGTGGTGGCGACGCTCGCCGCCGCCGTGGTCGTCACCGGCCCGGCCGCCGCCGCGGCCGACGGCGGCCAGTCGGCCGTGGTCAGCCAGGACTGCACAAGCAGCCGGATCCGCGTGGCGCTGCTCAACCCGACCGCGGCGGCGACCACCTTCACCGTCAGCTGGCCGGGCAACGGCACCTGGACCCGTACGGTGGCCGCCGGTGACCGCACCGACCTGTACTTCTCCAAGCCCAGCGGTACGGACTACTCGCTCCGCACCACCACACCCCAGGGTCTGGACAGAACCATGAGGGGCACCCTGGACTGCGGCCGGTCGATGGCCGCGCAGATCAGCATGGAGTGCCCGAGCGACACCGGCGGTTCGCCCGCCGCCACCCACCGGCTGCGGCTCACCCTGGTCAACCGTTCCGACACGTCGAAGACCTTCACCGCACAGTGGGAGGGACGCTCCGGCTCCCCCTGGACCCGGACCCTGGCGGCACACGGTTCCGACGACACGCTGTCCTGGACGGTGGCGGACGGAACCCCGTACCGGATCAGGACGACGGCCACCGGCTTCGACCGTACCGAGAGCGGGACCGCGCGGTGCGGGCTGGCCACCGGGACACCCGGTATGAACGCGCAGGCGCTCTTCGCCGCGCACACCTCCACCAGCGCGGGAACCCCGATCGCCGGTCTGAACCGGGCCAGGGCGGACGGCAGCGGATACGAGACCTACACCGGCACCGCCGCCTCGGTCCGCATCCCCGCGATGGCCGTCACCGACAACGGCACCGTCATCGCCATGGCCGACGCCCGTGTCGACAGCACAGCCGACCTGGGTGGGGCCGGCAACAACATCCAGGTCGCCATGCGCCGCAGCACCGACGGCGGCGCCACCTGGACGGGCGCATCGACGGTCGCGCACGCGGCGACGACCAGCGAGGGGTACGGCGACAGCAGCCTCCTGGTGGACCGCTCGGCGGGCAAGGACGGCACGGTCTTCGCGTTCATCAACTACTCACCCGCGCCCGGCATCAGCTACGCGGGCTCATCGGCCGGTTCGAACTCGGCGACCGACACCACCGCCCTGCACATCCGGGTGATCTCCTCCACGGACAACGGCGCCACCTGGAGCAGCCCGGTGGATCTGAACCCACAGGTCAAGAGCGTGAAGTGGGCCGGTATGTTCGCCTCTTCCGGCCATGGCATCCAGCTCTCCGACGGCCGGCTCGTGCAGCCGATCGTCTACAAGCAGGACGGAGCCGACCACGCGGGCAACATCTACTCCGACGACCACGGCGCCACCTGGCACGCGGGCGCCGCCGCGGCGACCGGCGTCAACGAGAACAAGGCGGTCCAGCGCGACACCGGCCAGGTGGTGCAGAACCTGAGGTCCGACAGCGGAGGCAACCGCTGGTACGCCACCGCGGCGGACACGGCCACCGGGCGCGATGTCGCGGGGGCCTACGGTCCGGCCTGGAACTCCGGCCTGATCGACCCCGGCTGCAACGGCGACGAGATCTCGTACCTCCGGCCCGCCGACGTCGGATCCGGCGGATTCCCCGCTCTGACCCCGGTCACCGTGCAGAGCAACAACGCGTCCACCGGCCGCAGTGAGCTGACGGTGCGTACCAGCGACGACGACGGTGTGACCTGGCCGCACCAGGTGCTGGTCAAGCCGGGCGCGGCCGGATACTCGACCACGGCGGTCCTCGGCAGCGGTGCGATCGGCGACCTCTACGAGATCGGCGACACCGGCGGCATCGTCTTCAGCAGCTTCACCCCCGACTGGGCGCGGCAGTCCTGACCGGCCGAACGGGCGCCGCGGTCCTGACTCGCCGCCCTTGAGCCGGACGGCAGAAGGCTACGGCGACCGAGCGGGCCCGCCCCCTCGGCACGATGCGGGGGACGGGCCCGGAGTGGCCGGGCGGGCAGGTCAGTCGGCCGGAGCCGCTGCCCGTGCCTCCTGCACCCGTCGCCTGACCGGTGCGTAGTGCTCGGCGATGGCGTGGGTGAAGGCGTCGACGTCGCCGGCCCGGGCGGCGTCGACGATCCTGCGGTGGTTGGCCACGGTCTCGGCCTCGTCCTTGCTGGTGAACTCGCCGAGATGCGGCACCACGATCGTGTACACGTCCCAGAACGCGAGCGAGAGCTGCCCGATCAGTTCATTGCCGAGCGGCTCGACCAGCAGGGCGTGGAAGGCGCGGTCGGCCTCGACGAAGCCCATGCCGTCGCTGTTTCCCGAGCGCTCCATGTCGTCCACGATGCGGTAGAGCGTACGGAGATGGTCGCTGTCCAGGGAGGTGAGGATCCGCTCCGCCATCCCGCGCTCGAACAGCTCGCGTACGTCCACCAGGTCCGACATGACCTTGAAGTCGTCGTCGCGGCTGAGCAGTCCGCGGAAGGTGAGCCCCTCCACCAGCGCGGAGAGGGTGAGCCGGCCGACGTAGGTGCCGTGGCCGTGCCGCACCTCCACGATGTCCAGCGCGTCGAGGGTCTTGACCGCCTCGCGCACGCTCGACCGGCTGGCGCCGAGCGTGGCGCTCAGTTCGCTCTCGGTGGGCAGCGGATCTCCCGGACGGAGTTTGTTCTCCAGGATGTACCGCTTGATGCCCTCGCTGACCTCCTGTCTCAGCAGGGCACGCCCCTGACGTCCTTCCAGGATTCGCCGGCTCTCCACCCCTTGATCCCTCTCCTCGTCCCAGCTGTGTTCACACGCTATCAGCCATCGGACATCAGACATCAGACATCAGACATCAGACAAATTTCGGGACGCCCTTCCCGGACACAGCGCAGACGTCTTACGGCGATCCGGGCCCGGGCAGGATGATGGTCCCATGAGCGATCACGACGAGACCGCGGGCAGCCGGAGCGCCTTCGACGAGGAGGCGCGACAGGTACTCGCGACCGGCGCACGCGAGGAGAAGCTGCGCCGGCGCTATCCGGTCGATTCGGCGTCCTTCGAGCGGACCCGGATGGCGCCCTACACCGCCTACGCGGCGATGGTCCTCGAAGGCGCGGGCTGGCGGCAGATGTTCCCCGCCCAGCCGAGCGAGGACGAGGCGCGGCTCGACCTGGCCGCGGTCCTGCGCGCCACCACCGGGCACCCGACGGTGGCGGCGGCCCGCTACGCGCAGGCCGCCGACGCCGTGGAGAACGGGGCGGACCAGGCCATCCTCGGCGACAAGGTCTACCGGATCGTACGTGTCGAGCAGACCGTCGTCATGACGGAGTACGGCCCCGAGCCGCCCCAGGGCGGGGACTGCCCCTTCCCGGAGGAGTTCGACGACCGGGAGTCCGAGCACTGACCGGGTTGCACGGCTTGCACCGGTTGAACGCGTTGTACGGGTTGAACGGGCTGCACGGGTACCGGCCGTCAGGCCAGTCCGGCGAGCGTGTTCCAGAACATCAGCTCGTAACTCTGCAGCAGCCGCCCATGGCGGCGGGCGGCTGCCAGGTCGAGACCGCTGTCGAGCCCGGCCTGGACGGCGTCCGCCGCCTGCGCTTCGAGATCCGGCGCGGGCTCGCCGAAGAAGTCGAAGAATCCGCAGCCCCGGTCGTCGAACCCGTAGTGGGTGCGCAGCCCCTCGGCGATCGTGGCGCAGTACTCACCCCAGGCGGCGAAATTCGCGGTGAGCGCGAGCGCGGCCTCCGCGGGCGCGGCGGTGAGGGCCAGCCTCGCCACGTACGAGGGGTAGGCCTGGCAGCCTGCCGTCGGCTCGTAGGCCGCGACCTCGGCGCCGCCGAGCCCGCACGCGGCGGTCAGCGCTTCGAGCCGCTCGGCCGCGATCTCCTCCCCGGCGGCGAGGGCGCCGAAGAATACGGCACAGGCGTCATCCCCGCGAGCCGCCGACCGCTCGGCCAGATACGTGAATGCGCTCCGGTCGCTGTCGATGACGTACCTCTGTTCCAGGGCGAGCGCGGACAGCGCGCCGGGGTCGGCCGTGCCCGCCGCGACCAGCGGGACGAGCCGGTTGTCTGCGGCCCCCGGCGCCAGCTCGGCCGTGGTGCTCCTGAGTACGTCGAGCGCTGTACGGTGCATCTCCCTCTCCCTTCGTCCTGGGTGCACGGCACCCGCCCAGAGTGTTGCGGCAGCTGTCGTGCACACCCAGGGCCGCGGTGCCATACTCGGACATGTTCACTCGAACGGCTGTCCCTGTCCGAAAGGACGACGCCAATGACCTGGGCTTCGTGGACCACCAGCGGAATCTTCGCGGGACCGGGCGGAGTCCGTACGGAAGAGATCGGTGTACTGACCGGTGATCTGACGGTGCACACCACGTGGTGGGAGGACCAGGCGTCCTTCGCCGTGCAGTACAGCGGATCGTCCGACTGGTTCACGCTGGTCGGCAGCCCCGTGCCCTGCGGCTCGGAGCGTGCCAGCCGCGAACTCCACCAGATCGTCGTCGAGGCGGTGCGCGCCGGAGGCGGGGTCACCGCACAGACCGTCCAGTACAACGCGGAGCCCTGGCAGTAGCCGCAGGGCCCCAGGCAGCAGCCGCCCATGACCGGGCGGCCGTTCCCCGCCCCGACCCGTCGCGTTAGGGTGCGGGGTGCTGTTGAGGACCGCTGGGCCCGGCGCCCTGGACGACATACGGCTGCTGGACCGTGAGGAAGAGGGCGGGCACTGGCCGCTGCTGCTCTGGACCCCCGGGCCCGGCCGGCGCATGATCTCCAGCGCGGCGCTGGGCGGAGGCATCGGCGAGCGGCACTGGGTGCTCAACGCCCAGGTGCGTCCCGGCTACGCGCGGACGGACACGGAAAGCCATCTCGCCGAGATCGCCGGACGGGCGGGCGCGACGGGCCCCGGGGTCGGGCTGATGACGGCGGCGCCCGTGCGCAATGCCCGCTCCGCGACGGACGGCGGAGTGCAGGCCCTGGTCACCGCCGGAACGGGGGTGCACGGCTGGGCGGCCGAACCCGGTACGGGAAGCGACGAGCCGCTGCCCGCGGGGACGATCAACATCATCGTGGCGGTGCCGGTGGCACTCTCCGACGCGGCACTGGTGAACGCGGTGGCCACCGCCACCGAGGCCAAGGTCCAGGCCCTGCGGGACGCCGGTCTCGACGCGTCCGGCACCCCCACCGACGCTGTGTGCGTCTCCGTGCCCGGCCATCCGGCCGGCCCGCCCCCCCGGGGGGCCCGGGCCCGTGGGCCCCGCGCGGGGGCCCCGGCGGGCGGGGGGGGCCGGGGCGGCCGCGCCGGGCGCCGTGCGACGCTGCTCGCCTGTCTGCCGCCGGACGCGGCGCGGCACTGACCGGGGCCGCCGCCGACCGGTCCCGGCTGCGGCTTGCCGGTCCGGCGCGGCGGTCGGCGGGCCCGGGGTGCCGGTCAGCCGCGTGAACCCGCGGCGCCTGCCGCATCCGTGGCATCCGCCGGATCCGCGGTCTCCACCGCGTCGGCCGGCTGCGGGGCCGCCGGCGCGGCTGGCACCGCAGCGCCGCGGCGGAGCCGGCGGGCCAGTGGCTCGGTCCAGCGGGCGGTCAGCGGGCCCACGATGACCAGGATCAGGACGTACGCGGTGGCCAGCGGGCCGATACGCGGTTCGACGCCGACCGCGAGGCCCGCGATCACGATGGAGAACTCGCCGCGTGCCACCAGCGTGCCCCCCGCCCGCCAGCGTCCCGCGGACCTGATCCCGGCCCGGCGGGCCGCGTACCAGCCGGTGGCGATCTTCGTCAGCACCGTCGCGATCGCGAGCAGCAGCGCGGGGAAGAGGACGGGCGGGATGTCGGCGGGGTTGGTGCTCAGTCCGAAGAAGACGAAGAAGACAGCGGCGAAGAGATCCCGCAGCGGCGTCAGCAGATTGTGCGCGCCTTCGGCGACCTCACCGGAGAGCGCGATACCGACCAGGAACGCACCGACCGCGGCGGAGACCTGGAGCTGCTGTGCGATCCCCGCGACGAACAGCGTCAGCCCGAGGACCACGAGCAGCAGCATCTCCGGGTTGTCCGACGACACCGCCCGGCTGATGAACCGGCCGTGGCGCAGCGCCACATAGAGGACGGCGCCGACCGTGCCGAGGGAGATCAGCAGGGTGAGGCTGCCGCCCGCCAGACTCAGTCCGGCGAGCAGTGCGGTGAGCAGCGGCAGATAGACGGCCATCGCCAGGTCCTCGATGACCAGCACGCCGAGGACCACCGGTGTCTCGCGGTTGCCGAGACGGCCGAGGTCCCCCAGGACCTTGGCGATCACTCCCGATGAGGAGATCCAGGTGACCCCGGCCAGTGCGACGGCGGCGACCGGGCCCCAGCCGAGGATGAGCGCTGCGGCGGCGCCCGGTGTCGCGTTCAGTACGAAGTCGACGATCCCGGAGGGGTACTGGGTCTTGAGGTTCGTGACGAGTTCGGACGCGCTGTATTCGAGCCCCAGCAGGAGCAGCAGCAGGATGACGCCGATCTCGGCGCCGGTGGCGGTGAACTCCTCGCTGGCGTCCAGCGGTACGAGGCCGCCGTGGCCGAAGGCGAGTCCGGCCAGCAGATACAGCGGGATGGGAGAGAAACCGATACGGCCGGCGAAGCGGCCCAGAAGCCCCAGGGCGAGGATGACCGCCCCGAGTTCGATGAGCAGCGCGGACATGTTGTGCACAGGCGTTTATCCTCCGGTGATCAGTTCCGCGACGGCGTCCACGCCCTCGCGGGTGCCGACGACAACGAGGATGTCGCCACTGGCGAAGCGGAAGTCCGGGGTGGGAGACGGGAATGCGGTGGTCCGCCGCAGTACGGCGACGATCGAGGCACCGGTCCTGGTGCGCGCCTGAGTGGCGCCGAGTACGCGCCCCGCGTACGGGGACCTCTTGGTGATCGCGATGCGCTCGCTCACCAGGTCGATCTCCAGGTGCTCGTGCAGCTGGGCCACCGGCGCGGGGGTGAGGAGCCGGGACAGCGCGGCCGCCTCGTGCGAGGCGAGCGGCGTCGAGCTGCGGCAGCTGTCGTCGTCCTCGGGATCGTGGAACGCGAGGATGCGTCGGCCGTCCTGATGTGCCACGACCGAAATGTGCTGTCCGGCATCGGTGTTGAGGTCGTACCTGGTTCCGACTCCGGGCAGTCCGGTCTTCCGGATGCGGGCGGCGGGTTCCATAGAAGGCTCCATACGGGCATTCAGGGGCGGTGTGCGGGCACGGTTGCCGTAGGTGCGGCGCGACGCGGTCGGTCTCCGCGGATCCGTCCAGCGGGCAGCCGGTAGCTCTGCCCGTAACTCTATCGCAGGTCAAGTAATGGTAAATAGTGGAGTCGTTATGGGGTGATTAACCCTTTTTGTCGGCCCAGGTCGGGAGGTGACTCCCGGCCGGGCCCACCCGGTGAGGGTGTGGTGCCGGGCCCTCCCGCGTTGCTGGCATGATCGGGGGCATGGCTGAACGCGTTATCGCCGCGTGTGACGGGGCGTCGAAAGGAAATCCGGGGCCCGCGGCATGGGCCTGGGTCATCGCCGACAGTGCGGGCACACCTGTCCGCTGGGAGGCGGGAGCGCTGGGCACGGCGACGAACAATGTGGCCGAACTGACCGCCCTGCAGAGCCTGCTGGCCGCTGTGGACCCCGGCGTGGAGATGGAGATCCGGATGGACTCCCAGTACGCGATGAAGGCGGTGACGACCTGGCTGCCCGGATGGAAGCGCAAGGGCTGGAAGACGTCGTCCGGCAAGCCGGTCGCGAACCAGGAACTCGTGATGCGGATCGACGAGCTGCTCACCGGCCGTACCGTCGAATTCCGCTACGTCCCCGCGCACCAGGTCGACGGCGATCCGCTCAACGACTTCGCCGACCGGGCGGCCAGCCAGGCCGCGATCGTGCAGCAGGCCGCGGGCAGCCACCTGGGCTCCCCGCAGCCTCCCGCCGCACCTGACGCCGTCCGCACGTCCGGGGCATCCCGGCGCGGGTCCGCGGGTGCCACGAAGGCCGGGCCGTCGGCGAAGCGCACCTCGTCGCGGACGCTGAAGGCGAAGTTCCCCGGCCGCTGCCGCTGCGGCCGTTCCTATGCGAGCGGCGAGCTCATCGCCAAGAACACGGACGGCTGGGGCCACCCCGACTGCCGCACGGCGGACACCGCCTAGGATTTCCGGTCCGCTCCGTACGGGGCGGCCTCCCCGTGCCGGGCCTGCTCCGTACCGTTACGG
>NZ_JBHYWP010000168.1:0-8204 GCF_042751845.1 Streptomyces sp. NPDC059398
GCGAGCACCCGCTCGCCGCCGGGGGCTTCCCGCTGCGCGGCCCGGCAGCTGAGGCCGCGGGCGGCGGCAGGAGCGGGGCGAGAACCCGTGGAACCATGCCCACGTCCGACCAATCCACCGCCGCACCCGCTCCGAATGTCCAGCGAGAAGCCGTACATTCCCTGCCCGCCCTGCGAAGGAACGCCGCGTGAAAGAAGCCGTACACATCAGCGGAGCCGCCTCGGCGGGACCTGATCTGCAGCAATTGCTCGCCCTGGTCGCCCGCGGCGACCAAGACGCCTTCTCGCGTCTGTACGACTCCGTGTGCGGCCCCGTTCTCGGACTGGTGCGCGCGGTGCTGCGCGATCCCGCACAGTCGGAGGAGGTGGCCCAGGAGGTGCTCCTTGAGGTGTGGCGCAGTGCGGCACGCTTCCAGCCCGACCGCGGATCGGCGATGAACTGGGTCCTGATGCTCGCCCACCGCCGGGCGGTGGACCGGGTCCGCTCGGCCCAGGCCGCATCCGACCGTGAGCAGCGGGCCGCCCTGCTCGACCGGACACCGGCCTTCGACGAGGTCGTCGAGCAGGTCGAGTCCCGGCTCGAACGCGAACAGGTGCGCCGCTGTCTGGGTTCTCTGACAGAGGTGCAACGCGAGTCGGTGACGCTCGCGTACTACCGGGGCCTCGCCTACCGGGAAGTGGCCGAGCTGCTCTCCGTACCGCTCGGCACCATCAAGACTCGACTGCGCGACGGACTCATCCGGATGCGCGACTGCCTGGGGGTCAGCGCATGATGACAGCGGATCTGCACACACTGACCGGCGCCTACGCACTGCACGCCCTGGAGCCGGACGAGCGCGCCGAGTTCGAACAGCACCTCCAGGCGTGCCCCGCCTGTGCCCAGGAGGTCCGTGAGCTGGTGGCGACCGCGGGGCGGCTGGCGCTCGCTGTCGCCGTGACCCCGCCCCCCGCCCTCAAGCAGGAGGTCCTGCGGCGGATCGCCACCGAGCGCCAGGAGGCACCGCTGCTGCCGCAGCAGCACCGCGGCGGTGGCACCGTACGCGGAGGCCGCGCCCTCTCCCGCTTCGCGCTGGCGGCCTGTCTGGCCGCGGCCGTCGGACTCGGCGGGGTCGCGGTGTGGCAGCACCAGGAGGCGGGGGACGCCCGGAACTCCGCCGCCCAGGCGCAGCAGCACGCACGTGCGCTGGCCTCGGTGCTCGCCGCGCCGGACGCCAAGGTCACGACGGGCAGGCTGAAGGGCGGGGCGACCGGCACGGTGGTCGTCTCGCACACCAGGGACAAGGCGGCCTTCCTCGCCTCCGGACTGGCGAAACCGCCGAGAGGCAAGGTCTACGAGCTCTGGTACGACGACAATGGGACGATGCGCCCCGCGGGTCTGCTGAATCCTTCATCCTCGTCGGAGAGCGTGCTCATGGAGGGCTCGGTGAACGGTGCGGCCGCCATGGGGATCACGGTCGAGCCGGCCGGCGGGTCCAAGGCGCCGACGAGCGGTCCGCTCGCCCTGATGCGCTTCGCGACCTGACGCGGGCGGCGGCGGAGCGTACGTGAGAGGGGGCCCGGACATCCGGGCCCCCTTCCACGTTTCGCGCTCCGCCGCTCCGGGTGGCCCGGGTCAGCTCCGCTTCGGTGGCAGCGGGAAGAACCCACTGGTCCGCCGGGCGTAATCGGCGAAGCCCGGCCGGTCGGCCATATGCCGCTCCAGCAGCCGCTTCCCGCTCCCGCCGATCAGCAGGAAGCTCATCACCAGCGGGCTGACGACGGTGGCAGCGGCGACGACCGGATCGTCGCAGACGAGCAGGAAGAGCCCCCACCAGACGCAGAAGTCACCGAAGTAGTTCGGGTGCCTGGTCCAGGACCAGAGGCCGCGGTCCATGATCTGCCCCCGGTGGGCCGGGTCCGCCTTGAAACGCGCCAGCTGCCGGTCCCCCACCGCCTCGAAGACCAGACCGACCAGCCAGACCGCACAGCCCACGTACCCGGCGGGCCCCATCGTCCCGGGCAGATACTGCGCCGCCTGGACGGGCAGCGAGATGAGCACCACCAGCACGCCCTGCAGCAGATAGACCATGCGCAGCGCATACAGATTCCGGTTGCCCGGCGCCTTGGCGAGCATCGACTCGTAGCGGGCGTCCTCGCCGTGGCCACGCCCGCGCAGCGCGATGTGGATGCCGAGCCGCAGCCCCCAGACGACGGTCAGCGCGGTGATCACGAGCCGCCGCACCCCGTCGCCCCCCTCCCCCGCCGCGACGGCGTACGAGACGAGCGCGACCACGCCGAACGCCGGCCCCCAGGCGATGTCGACGATCCGGTGCAGCCCCCTGGCGACGGCGACGGCGAAGGTGAGGAGCATGACGGCGAGCGCCGCGACGGCCGCCGCACCGACGCCCTGTCCGAACGCGCCCCATGGGTAGCCGCTCACCTGACGGCGTCCGCGGCGTACCAGTCGTGCGGGGTGGCGGGCATCGCGCTGTCTCCCGTGTCGTCGGGCCTTACGGCCAGGATCTGGTCCACGCCCATCCGCCGCTCCTCGAACGCGAGCCGCCCGCCCGCCAGATAGAGCCGCCAGACCCGTGCGGTCTCCTCACCGGCCAGCGCGCAGAACTCCTCCCACCGTTCCTCAAGGGTCCGCTCCCAGGCGGCGACCGTCCAGCCGTAGTGCTCCCGCAGTGACTCCACGGCCCGCACCTCAAGACCCGCGCCCTCCAGGAGCGAGACCGTCTCGCCCAGGGGACGCATATGCATGTCGGGTGCGATGTACGCCTCGATGAAGGCCCCGCCGCCCGGGGCGACGGCGCCACGGGACATCTGCTGGACCAGTACCCGCCCGGCCGGGCGGACCATCCCGTGCAGCAGGGCGGTGAAGCCGGGGTACTGCGCGTCGCCGACGTGCTCGCCCATCTCGATGGTGGAGACCGCGTCGTAGTCGCCGCCCGTGAGGTCGCGGTAGTCCGAGAGCCGGACCTCCACCAGACCGGTCAGTCCGCGCTCCACCACCTGGCGCCGCACGTAATCCGCCTGCTCGGCCGCGAGGGTGACCGCAGTGACCTTCGCCTTGTACTCCTGGGCCGCGTACAGGGTGAGCGATCCCCAGCCGCAGCCGATGTCGAGCAGCCGGGCGCCGGGGGTCAGTGCGAGCTTGCGGCAGATCAGTTCCAGCTTGTCGCGCTGGGCGTCGGCCACCCCGTACTCCGGCTTGTCGCTGGTCCAGTAGCCGCAGGAGTACGCCATGGTCTCGTCGAGCAGCAGGGCGTAGAAGTCGTTGGAGAGGTCGTAGTGGTGGCTGATCGCGGCCCGATCCCTGGCCCTGCTGTGCAGGGCGCCGCGCAGCCTGGCCTGGGAGGCCGGCGGAGCGGGGCGGGGGCCGACCGCGCCGAGGCGCAGCGCGGTGCGCGCCGCGCGGGCCCGGTCGGCGACGGTGAGCCGCGGCGGGCGCAGGGCCCGGCCCCGGACGGCGCTCCACACCGTACGCAGTCCTTCCGCGAGGTCGCCCTCCACGTCCAGTTCGCCGGTGATGTACGCCTGGGCCAGGCCGAGTTCGTCGGGCTGCCAGAGCAGTCTGCGCAGGGCGCGGCGTGAGCGCAGGACCACGACGGGCGCGCCTTCCGGGCCTGCGACGGAGCCGTCCCAGGCCCGCAGGCGCAGCGGAAGACGGCCGCCGATGAACTGTTCGACCAGCGGGAACAGCTGTGGGGCGGCGCCCGTACGGGGCTGAGGGCGCGTCATCGGTGGGTCTCCTCCTTGGAGAGCAGCAGTTGCTGCACATCGAGGTAGCCGGAGCGGAATCCCGCCTCGGAGTAGGCCAGATAGAAGGTCCATAGCCGCCGGAAGGTCCGGTCGAAGCCGAGTGCGGCGACCTGGTCGGCCCGCTCCTCGAAGCGTTCGCGCCAGAGCCTGAGGGTCTCGGCGTAGTGCGGTCCGAACTCCTCGCGCCGCCGGACCCGCAGCGCCGTGTGCTCGGTGGTGATCTGCTCGATCGCCTCGGTCGAGGGCAGCAGCCCGCCGGGGAAGATGTACTTCTGGATCCAGGTGAAGGTGTCCTTGCTGGCCAGCATCCGCTCGTGCGGCATGGTGATCGCCTGGAGCGCGATCCTCCCGCCGGGCTCCAGGAGCCGGTCGAGGGTCGTGAAGTACTCGGGCCAGAACTCCGCGCCGACCGCCTCGATCATCTCGACGCTCACGATGGCGTCGTAACGGCCCTCCACCCGGCGGTAGTCGAGGATCTCCACCGAGACGCTGTCCTGGTACCCCGCGGCACGGATGCGCTCGACGGCCAGCTCACGCTGTTCCCTGGAGAGCGTCACCGTGCGCACCCGGGCGCCGCGCGCCGCGGCCCGGACGGCCAGTTCGCCCCAGCCGGTGCCGATTTCGAGGAGCCGGGTGCCGGGGCCGACGCCGGCCTCGTCGAGCAGCCGGTCGATCTTGCGGTGCTGGGCCGCGGCCAGCAGCGACCGGTCGGCGGGGAAGCCGCGGAAGAGCGCCGACGAGTACGAGAGCGTCTCGTCCAGGAAGAGCGCGAACAGATCGTTGGAGAGGTCGTAGTGGTGGCTGATGTTCTCGCGTGAGCCCTCGGGCGTGTTGCGCTGGGCCGTCGGCTGCTTGCCGGCCCACAACGCCCGCAGCCGCTGCAGCGGCGCGGGGATCAGGCTCGCGGCGCGCTCGGCCAGCACGGTCAGGACGGCGACCAGGTCGGGGGCCTCCCATTCGCCCGCCATCCAGGACTCACCGAAGCCGATCAGGCCGCCCGCGCCGATCCGGCGGAAGAACGCCCCCGGGTCGCGCACATCGAGCAGCGGCCCCCCGACCCCGAGCGTCTCGGTGCCGGCGAGCCGGACCCGTAGCGGAAGTCCGGCGAGCGCCCGGCGGACGATGCGCTCCGCGATGGCGGTACGCAGCCAGGACGCGTCCGGCAGCCGGGCCACGTCCGGCCAGCGCTCGGCGTCGACCCCGGTACGGGGCAAAGCTGTTGAGGGGGTGGCGGGCCCGGGGGATCCTGCGGATCCGGGAGACGCCGGGGACACGGACGACACACTCACTTGACGCCCTCCTGGGGCAGATGGCGGGGACGGGGCTGGACGGGCAGCCCGCGCAGATACAGCCAGATCCCATGTACCCGGATCCCGAGGGAGACGGCCATGGTCGACCACGGATGGCGCAGCGCCGACCGCAGCAGGACGGCCGGGGTGGCGGCCCGGCGCTCCCCCCGTACGGTCGCGGTGAACGGACGCGCGCCGCCGCGCTCCAGATGCACCGCAAGATTCAGCCGCTCGCCCGGTTCGGGCAGCCGCATCCGGTAGTCGCCGTCCACGGGGAAGAACGGCGATACGTAGAACTCCTTCCGCACCACGTCCCGGCCCGCCGGGTCGGGGCGCAGCAGATAGCAGTGCCGCTCGCCGTAGGTGTTGTGCACCTCGGCGACGGCACACAGCGGGCTCCCCTGCGCGTCGCGGCACCAGTAGACGGTCAGCGGGTTGAAGACATGGCCGAACACCCGGGCGTGGGTGAGCATCTGTACGGTGCCGGCGCCCAGGTCGATACCCCGGGCGGTCAGGAACCTCTCCAGGCCCTCGCGGACGGTCGTGCTCTCCCCGCCGAAGTGGTCGCGGCCGTCGAACCGGGCGAGCGGGCGCAGCGCGCGCGGCAGCCGGGGCGGACTGTCGGGGTCGATCAGCCACATATACGTGTGGTGGTGCAGGGTGTGCCGCTTCGGTGCGGTCCGCACATGCGTGATCGTGCACGGGTAGACGGCGTTCACCAGGTCACCCCCAGCGCCTGGGCCGCCGCGACCCCCGAACGGCAGCCGTCCTCGTGGAAACCCGAGCCGTGGTAGGCGCCCGCGTAGGCGGTGACCGGGCCGCTGAGACCGGGCAGCCGGCGCTGGGCCGCCATCGACTCCACGCTGAACACCGGGTGTTCGTACACCATGCGGTCGAGCACCCGGTCGTCGTCGATCCGGTCCGCGCCGTTCAGGGTGACGACGTAGGTCTCCGGCGCGTCGAGGCGCTGGAGGCGGTTCATGTCATAGCTGACCCGGACGCTGCCGGCCCCGGCGGCGCACCCCGGCATCAGGTAGTTCCAGGAGGCGCGGGCGCGCGGGCTGCGCGGCAGGATCGTGGTGTCCGTGTGCAGCACGGTGGGGTTGCGGGTGTAGCGGAAGGCGCCGAGGACGCTGCTCTCCTGCTCGGTCGGGTCGGCCAGCAGGGCGAGCGCCTGGTCGGGGTGGACGGCGATGACCACCGAGTCGTACCGCTCGCTCGCGCCGTCGTCCGTGGTGATCTCGACACCGCCGGAGGTACGCCGGACAGCGCGGACCGGGGTCGAGGTGTGCAGCGCGGTGAGCTGTTTGCCGACCCGTTCGACGTACGTACGTGAACCGCCGGTCACCGTGCGCCAGGTCGGGGAGCCGGTCACCGAGAGCAGACCGTGGTGTTCCAGGAAGCGGAAGAGCGGCCCGGCGGGGTGGCCGAGGGCGGTCACCGGGTCGCAGGACCACACCGCCGAGACCAGCGGAGTCATGAAGTGCGCGGTGAAGTACGGCGAGAAGCCGCCGCGGCCGAGGAACTCGCCCAGGGTCAGCGCCTGCACGCCCGGCCCTGCCGCCAGCATTTTCCGGGCGAGGCGGTGGAAGCGGGGCACCTCGGCGAGCATCCGCAGATAGCGGCCGCGGAAGGCGTTGCCCGGCTGGGCGAGGAGTCCGGACAGGCCGCGCGCACCGGCGTATTCGAGACCGCACCCCTCGCACCGCACCGACATGCTCATCTCCGACTCCTGTGTCTCCACGCCCAGTTCGGCGAAGAGCCGCAGCAGCTGCGGGTAGGTGCGCCGGTTGTGGACGATGAACCCGGAGTCGACGGCGTGCACCCGGCCGTCGGCGGACGGTATGTCATGGGTGTGGGCATGGCCGCCGAGCCGGTCGTCCGCCTCGTACAGCGAGACCTCATGCGCGCGCTGGAGGACATGCGCGGCGGTGAGCCCCGCGATCCCGCTCCCCACCACTGCCGTCCGACGCCTCTGGTCCGCCATGCCGCTCCCTCCGGTAAGTCATGCGGGCACCGCCGCTCACCAGGCATTCGCAGCCGGAGTCCACTCGGATTGGTCCATCACACGATCGGATGACAGACCGATCCGGACCAATCCGCGGCCGTCCTGGGCCCGAATAGCCGACGTGAGTGCACTTCGGAGAGGTACGGCCGCACCGGGTTCCGGACGGAACACCCGCTGCGCGACGCGCTGTGCGGCGGCGCCTCACTCCGCATGTGCCCCATCCCTTACAGACGTTCCGCGAATCCCCTTCCCCTAGGAGAACCCCATGCGCACCACCCGCTTCCCCCGTGTCACCCTCGCCGTCGTCGGCGCGGTCGCTCTTCCGCTGGCGCTCTCCGCCTGCTCGTCGAACGACTCGAAGGGCGACTCGAAGGCCTCGGACAAGAAGCCTTCGGCCGCGGCCACCAAGTCGGACACCATGGACACCAGCAAGCCGTTCGGCCCCGGCTGTGCCACGGTCCCGAAGAACGGTGCGGGCAGCTTCAACGGCATGGCGAAGGACCCGGTCGCCACCGCCGCTTCGAACAACCCGGCGCTGTCCACCCTGGTGACCGCGGTGAAGAAGGCCGGCCTGGTCGACACCCTGAACAACGCCAAGAACATCACCGTGTTCGCCCCGACCAACGACGCCTTCAACAAGATCCCGAAGGCCCAGCTGGACAAGGTCCTCAACGACAAGGCGATGCTCACCAAGATCCTCACGTACCACGTCGTCGGCCAGAAGCTCACGCCGAAGATGCTGGAGAACGGCAGCTACCCGACGCTGGAGAAGAGCAAGCTCACCACCTCGGGTTCCGGCGTCTCGTACAAGGTCAACGACGCCTCGAACGTGGTCTGCGGCAACGTCCCGACGGCCAACGCCACGGTGTACATCGTCGACTCCGTGCTGATGCCGAAGTAATCGCACCGCTGTAGTCACCCCGTCGTAGTGACACGGTCGTAGTGACACGGTCGTCCTCGCACGGCCGCGGTCACATCGGCGCTGTTGCACCGGCGTCGTCACACGGTCTCCGTCACGGTCGCGGCCGCATCGGCGCAGTCGCGTCGGCGCCGGGACGCGTACCGCGGCACGCGTCCCCCCGCGCGGGCCGCCCCCCCACCGTCTGCGGGGCGGCGCGCACCGCGTCCAGGTCGACGACGGCCGGCAGATCGCTCACGTACGCG
>NZ_JBHYWP010000169.1:0-7986 GCF_042751845.1 Streptomyces sp. NPDC059398
CAACCCACCACCCCCCACACCACCAACCCCACCCACACACCCCACCCCCACCACCCCGCCTACCTCATCCACACCTCCGGCTCCACCGGACAACCGAAGGGAGTCACCGTCACCCATGCCGCACTGACGAACCACATGGCATGGATGGCCGACCACCTCACCCTCACCCCCGACGACCGGGTACTCGCCCGCACCTCACCCAGCTTCGATGCCTCCGTATGGGAGACCTGGCTCCCCCTCCTGCACGGCGCGTCGGTCTGTGTCGTCCCGCCGGAGCTGAACCGTGATCCGGCGCTGCTGCTCCGTCGTATGCGAGAACTCCAGGTCACAGTGGCGCAGTTCGTACCGTCGCATCTGTCGCTCGTCCTGAACGAAGCGGCCGGTTCACCGCCGTACAGCCTCCGTGCGGTGATGTCGGGCGGTGAGCCGCTCCCCGTGGCCCTCGCGGCGCAGGTAGCGGATGCCTGGTCCGTGGAGGTGCACAACCTCTACGGGCCGACCGAGGCGACCATCGACGCGACCGCCCACCCGGCCATTCCGCTGCCCGGCAAGGCCGCCGCGGATGTCGTACCGGTCGGCGCACCCATCTGGAACGTACGCGCCTACGTGCTCGACCCCGGGCTGCGGATGGTGCCGCCCGGGGTGACCGGTGAGCTGTACGTGGCGGGCCACGGGCTCGCCCGCGGCTACCTGCGGCGGCCGGGACTGACGGCAGCCCGCTTCGTCGCCGACCCCTTCTCCACCAGCGGCGACCGCATGTACCGCACAGGCGACCTCGTGCGCCGGAACCACGACGGACAGCTGGAGTATCTGTCACGCGCCGATGACCAGGTGAAGCTCCGGGGTTTCCGTATCGAACTCGGCGAGATCGAGGCCGCGCTCACCGACCTTCCGGGTATCAGCGCGGCCTGCGCCGTGGTCCGCGAGGACCAGCCGGGGGAACGGCGGCTGGTCGCCTACACCGTGGCGGCGAACGACCGGCCGGAGCCGCCGGCAGCCGAACTGCGGGCGGCGCTCACCGCCGTACTGCCCGAGTACATGATCCCGTCGGCCTTCGTCGCATTGGACACGCTGCCCCTGCTGCCGAACGGCAAGATCGACCGGCGGACGCTGCCGGTGCCCGACCTGTCCGTCGTGCGGACAGCGGGGCGTGCTCCGGGAACCGAGCGGGAGCGAGTCCTCTGCCGGGTGTTCGGTGAGACCCTGGGTGCCACGGACACCGGCATCGACGTCCACACCGACGACGACTTCTTCGCCCTCGGCGGGGACAGCATTCTCTCCATCCAGGTCGTCAGCAGGGCGCGTAAGGCGGGCCTGGTCATCACACCGCGGCAGGTCTTCGAGCACCGCACCCCCGAGCTGATCGCCTCGGTGGCCGTGCCGCTCGGTGACGCACCGGAGACCGCGGCGGATCCGGGCGTGGGCGAGGTGCCGCTGACCCCGATCGCGGCCTGGTTCCTCGATCGGCCCGGCCCTTCGGACGGCTACAACCAGTCCAGCGTGCTGCGGTCCCCCGCCGGGGCGGGCGAGGAGCAACTCGTCGCGGCGCTCCAGCTGCTGGTCGACCATCACGCCACGCTGCGCCTGAGGGTGGTACCCGGGACGGCCCAAGGGCAGCCCGGCCTCGAAGTCCTTCCGCAGGGCGCGGTGTCCGCCCGTGACCGGCTGGTCCGCGTCGGCATCGAAGGACTGGACGAAGAGACCACCACGGGGGTGATCGCGGAGGCAGCGGAGGCCGCCCGCAGGCGGCTGCGGCCGGCTGCCGGTGCGGTGCTGGCGGCGGTCTGGTTCGACGCGGGGCCCGCCCGGCCCGGCCGGCTCCTGCTCGTCGTCCATCACCTGGCGGTGGACGCGGTGTCCTGGCGGACCCTCACGGCCGACCTGGTGACCGCCTGGCAGGCGGTTACCGCGGACCGCCCCGGCGGGCCCCCGGGAGACCCGGGATCGCCTGGCCAGGAGCTGCCGCCGGTTCCCACCTCGTACCGGCGCTGGGCCGAGCTGTTGGTGGCGGAGGCACAAAGTCCCACGCGGGCCGCCGAGTTGCTGCTCTGGCGGGACATCCTGCAGACCCCGGATCCGCAGCTGGGGCGTCGCCCCCTCGACCCGGAGCGGGACACCGCCGCCCGCACCCGGACCCTGACGGTCAGCCTCTCCGCCGAGTGGACACAGCCCCTGCTCACCACGGCGCCGACCGTCTTCCACGCGGGGGTCAACGACGTACTGCTCACGGGCCTCTCCGCGGCGGTCGCCGGATGGCGGGCCGACCGCGGGACGCCGGGAAGTCCGGCCGTACTGCTCGACATCGAGGGCCACGGCCGGGAGCAGATCGGTGAGCACACCGATCTGTCCCGTACGGTCGGGTGGTTCACCAGCATGTACCCGGTCAGGGTCGATCCGGGGCCGGTCGGCCGGCCCGGGGAGCGGACGTACGACGGCGCGTTCGTCGACGGTGCGCTCAAACGCGTCAAGGAACAGCTGCGGGCCATCCCCGACCACGGCATCGGCTACGGCCTGCTGCGCCATCTGAACCCGGTCACCCGTGGACAGCTGCTGAACGCGGTCACCCCCCAGATCGGCTTCAACTACCTTGGCAGGTACGCCGGTTCGCCGGACGGCGGCGCCACGGCGGGCGAAGACTGGCAGCCGCTGCTCGACGGCGGCGGCCCGGACGCGCAGGACCCCGGCACGCCCGTCCACCACGTGATCGACATCAACGCCTTCACGCAGGACCTCCCCGACGGGCCCCGACTGGTCGTCAACTGGACCTGGCCGACCGACCTCATCGACGAGGACGACGTGGCACGGCTCGCCGACGAGTGGCTGCGGGCGCTGCGCGCCATCGCGGAACACGCCCAGGCGCCCGATGCCGGTGGATACACGCCTTCCGACCTTCCCCTGGTCTCACTGAACCAGGCCCAGATCGATCTACTGCAGAACACGTGGGGTGGACGCAAGTGACCGGATTCCAGCTTCAGGACGTCCTCCCGCTGACGCCGTTGCAGCAGGGCATGCTGTTTCATGCCCTGTACGACTCGACGGCGGTGGACGTCTACACCGCGCAGTTCGTCTTCGACATCGAAGGACCGGTGAACGCGGCCCTCCTGCGCGCCGCCGTACAGGGGCTGCTGCGCAGGCACGCCAACCTCCGCGTCGGCTTCCTCCACGAAGGGCTGGACGAGCCGGTCCAGGCTGTCGCCGCCGATGTCGCGCCCGACTTCGATGAACTGGATTTCAGCGCCGGGGACGAGGGCCAACCCGCCGAACGGCTCGCGGAGTTCCTGGCGGCCGACCGCACCCGGCGTTTCGACCTGTCGCAGCCGCCGCTGCTGCGGTTCACCCTGATCCGGATGGGGCACGAGCAGCACCGGCTGGTGATGACCAACCATCACATCCTGCTCGACGGCTGGTCGATGCCCCTGCTCGTACGGGAACTCTTCGAGCTGTACGCGCGCGGTGGAGACGACAGCGCCATGCCGCGCGTCGCCCCCTACCGGAACTATCTGGCCTGGCTGGCGTCCCAGGACCGTACGGCCGCCGCCGGCTCCTGGCGAAACGCCCTGGCGGGGGTGACGGAACCGACGCTGCTGTCCGGGGCCGGAGCGGCGCCGGCCGCCACGGGCGAGCTGCCCGGGCAGGTGGTGATGGATCTCGGGGCGGCCACCACCGCCCGTCTGCGGGAGACCGCCCGCCGGCACCGGCTCACCCTGAACACTCTGGTGCAGGGCGCCTGGGGAGTCCTGCTGCACCATCTGACGGGGCAGGACGATGTGCTCTTCGGGACCACGGTCTCCGGGCGCCCGCCGGAGATCGGCGGCGTCGAATCGATGGTCGGCCTCTTCATCAACACCATCCCGGTCCGGATCGGGGTGCGGCGTGACGACACCCTGGCCGCGCTCCTGAACCGCGCGCAGCAGGAACAGACGCGGCTGCTGGGCTGCCAGCACATCGGGCTGACCGAGATCGGCGCCCTCACCGGGCTGGACGAGCTCTTCGACACCCTGGCCGTCTTCGAGAACTACCCGATGGACGCGGCAGCGCTGCGCCGGGCCCAGGAAGGTCTGCCGGGCCTGCGGATCACCGGTTTCCACGGGACCGACGCGGCTCACTATCCGCTGACGCTCACCGTCGCGCCCGGTGAGGATCTGCGGATCACCTTCGGATACCGGACGACCGTGTTCGGACGGCCCGCCGTGGAAGTGATGGCGGAGCGGCTGCGGCTGCTCCTCGAAGCGTTCTCGACGGATCTGGAGCTTCGCGTCGGCGAGCTTCCGGTACTGCTCGAAGGAGAGCGGGAGCGGCTGCTCGGCCAGGGCCGGGGTGGGGACCTTCCGGTGGGTGTCTCGGGGGCGTCGCTGCCCGAGCTGTTCGCGGAGCGCGTGAAAGCGGCACCGGACGCGGTGGCCGTGTCCAGCAGCAACGGGACCCTGACCTACGGCGAACTCGACCACACCTCAGCCGAACTGGCAGCCTGCCTGGCGGGCCACGGCGTGCGCGCAGAAGACGGGGTCGGGGTCCTCCTCACCCGCGCCCCCAGCATCGTCACCGCATCCCTCGCCGCCGTCAGGGCCTCAGCCATGTACGTCCCACTCGACCACCAGTGGCCCACCGAACGCCTCCACCAGACCGCACACACCGCCAGGTTGCGCGCCCTCATCGTGGACCACGAAACCGCCACCCACCCCTGGGTGCAACACATGCGAACCACTGTCGCGGTTCTCGTGGTTGACGCCCTGGGACACGTGACTGACGGGGCGCCCGCCACCCCCGCACCCCTGCCGACCGTGATCGGCGGCGCACAACTGGCCTACATGATGTTCACCTCCGGATCCACCGGCACCCCCAAGGGCGTCGGCATCACCCACCGCGACATCACAGCCCTCACCGCAGACACCACCTGGGCAAACACACCCCACACCATCCTCATGCACTCCGCCTACGTCTTCGACGCCTCCACCTTCGAAATCTGGACCCCACTCCTCACCGGCGGACGCATCGCCATCGCCCCACCCGGCCCACTCGAACCCCACACCCTCCACCACCTCATCACCACCCAGAACGTCACCGCGCTCTTCCTCACCACCGCACTCTTCAACACCCTCGCCGACACCACCCCCCAACTCCTCGGCACACTCCGCCTCGTGGCAACCGGCGGCGAAACAGCAACCCCCGGACTACTCCAACAACTCGCCACCACCCACCCCCAAACAACGTTCCACCACGTCTACGGACCCACCGAAACCACCACCTTCGCCACACGGTGCGCGGTGTCTGCGGACGGCTTCGGTGCGGAGGTGCCGCCCATTGGGTGCGCGATGGACGGGATGCGGGCGTACGTACTCGACACCGGCCTCCGCCCTGTGCCGCCCCACGTGACGGGTGAGCTCTACCTGGCCGGGCCCGGAGTGGCCCGTGGGTACGTCGGGCAACCTGCGCTGACCGCCACCCGGTTCGTCGTGGATCCCTTCAGCGTGACCGGCGACCGCATGTACCGGACGGGCGACCTCGTCCGCTGGAACCACAACGACGAACTGGAGTACGTCAGCCGCGCCGACACCCAGATCAAACTCCGCGGCTACCGCATCGAACCCACCGAAATCGAAACCGCACTACGATCCCACCCCTCCGTTGCGACCGCCCTAGTCACCCTGCGCGAAGACGCTCCTGGGGACCGGCGGCTCGTCGCCTACGTCACCCCGACCACCACCGGCGCGAAGGCCGACTCCGCGGAACTGTCCGCGCTGCTCGGCCGGACACTGCCGCCCTACATGGTCCCCTCCGCCTTCATCACCCTCGACACACTCCCCCTCACCCTCAACGGCAAAATCGACCACACCGCACTACCCGCACCCGAAACCGCTGCCACACCCCACGGACGAGAACCGGCCACCGCACGCGAAGAAATCCTCTGCGGCCTCTTCGCGGACATCCTCAACCGCGACCACATCACCATCGACGACAACTTCTTCACACTCGGCGGCCACTCACTCCTCGCCACCCGCCTCACCAGCCGCATCCGCACCACCCTGAATGCCGAAATCGAGATCCGCACCCTCTTCGAACACCCCACCGTCGCCACACTCACCCACGCACTCGACACCGCCCACCACGCCCGACCCACCCTCACACCCCACAAACGCCCCGACCACCTCCCCCTCTCCCACGCCCAACAACGCCTCTGGTTCCTCAACCGCTACGAAGGCCCCAGCCCCACCTACAACATCCCCCTCGTCCTCCGCCTCGACGGCCCACTCGACACCCACGCCCTGCGAGCGGCCCTCGCCGACCTCGTAGAACGCCACGAAACACTCCGCACCGTGTATCCGGAGACCGACGGGGTGGCACGGCAGCTGATCCTCGACACCTCGGCGATCGACGTCGCCCCCGGGGTGCAGGAGGTCGATCCCGCCGAGCTGGACACCGTGCTCGGCGCCGCCGTCTCGCACTGCTTCGACGTGTCCACGGAGGTGCCCATCCGTACGAGCCTGTTGCGGTTGGGCGCCGAGGCCCACGTGCTGGTCCTGGTCGTGCACCACATCGCGGCGGACGGCTGGTCCCTCACCCCTCTCGCCGACGACCTCGGCCACGCCTACCGGGCCCGTACGCGCTCCACCTCACCGGACTGGACACCGCTCCCCGTCCAGTACGCCGACTACACCCTCTGGCAACACCACACCCTCGGCGAGGGAGGTGACCCGGACAGCCTCGCTGCCCGCCAACTCGCCTACTGGAGAAAGCAGTTGGACAAGCTCCCCGAGCTGCTCCAGCTCCCCACCGACCACCCACGCCCCGCGCTCACCCACCACCAGGGCAACTCCCTCACCTTCCACATCAGCCCTCATACCCACCACCAGCTCACCCTCCTCACCAAGACCACCAACACCAGCACGTTCATGACCCTCCAAGCTGCCCTCGCCACCCTGCTCTCCCACCATGGAGCCGGGGACGACATCCCGCTGGGCACCGCGGTAGCCGGCCGTACCGACGAAGCTCTCGACCACCTCATCGGGTTCTTCATCAACACCCTCGTGCTGCGCACGGACCTCTCGGGCGACCCCACCTTCCGCGAACTCCTCCACCGCACCCGCACCACCAACCTCACCGCCTACACCCACCAGGACCTCCCCTTCGAACGACTCGTGGACGCGCTCTGCCCCAGCAGGGCGCAGAACCGGCATCCCCTGTTCCAGACGATGCTGGTCCTCCAGAACCAGGGCACCGCCGCACTCGAACTCCCCGGCATCACCACAACCGCCCTGCCCGTCCACACCGGCATCAGCAAGTTCGACCTGACCTTCACCTTCGTCGAGAAGCACGACGAGAACGGCCGGGCGGACGGGATCGAAGGGAGCCTGGAGTACTCCACAGAGCTGTTCGAACCTGCAACGGCAAGGGCGCTTGCCGACCGCTTCTGCATGGTTCTGGGGTCCGTGGTGGCCGACCCCGATCAGCGCGTCCGGGATGTCGACTTCATCGGTGCTGAAGAGGCGTCGCAGCTCGTCGCTGCCGCCGAGGGTCCGACCAGGCAGGTGGAGCGGCTGACGGTGCCGGAGGCGTTCCAGGCGCAGGCGGCCCGCACACCGGACGCCGTGGCGGCCCGTGACGGCCGGCGGGTGCTGACCTACGCCCAGCTCGACGCGGAGGCCAACGACCTCTGCCACCATCTGGTCGACCGCGGGGTGGGGCCCGAGGACCTGGTCGCTCTCGCGCTTCCGGGCACGGTCCGGACCGTCGTCTCCATGCTGGCGGTGCTCAAGGCGGGGGCCGCCTATCTGCCGGTCGACCCGGAGTACCCGGCCTCCCGTATCACGTACATGCTGGAGGACGCCCGGCCCGCGCTGCTCATCCTGACCGACGAGACGCGCGGGCAGTTGCCGCCCACCACGTTGCCCGCCGTGTCGCTGGACGACAAGGCCGCCTGGGCCTCCGGCCGTCCCGCGGGGCCCGGCGCCCCCGGGGTCCCGGGGCACCCCGCGGACGGAATCTACA
>NZ_JBHYWP010000170.1:0-7839 GCF_042751845.1 Streptomyces sp. NPDC059398
CGTCGCTGCGGTACCGGGCCCGGCCTTTTCTGGTCCATTCCCGCCCTGTTCGGCCTTTTCCGGTCCTTTCTGGTCCTGTCTGGTTTCTGTCCGGTCCAGTTCGGGCTTCGGGTGGTGCTCAGCGTCGTGTCCGGCTCATACGCCGACGCGTTCGCCGCCCAGTTCCACCGCCGCGCACCGCCAGCGCAGATCGGTGCCCTGTTCGAGCCGGAAGGCCATGGCCTGCACATGTTCGCCCGAGCCGATCCGGGCGAAGGCCTCGATCACGCCGGGCGCCGGGACGAACTCGCCGCAGTGGCGTACGACGGGCCGTACGCCTCCCGCCCGCAGCGGCGTGCCGGGCGCCAGCAGCACCAGCTGTTCGTAGGCCGCGCCGATGGTGTGTCCGAGCATCCAGTGGACGGGCCGCTGGCCGCTGAGTACGGCGAGGAGCCGCTCGGCGAACCAGTAGTGCGGCTTGAGCCGCCTGCGCTGGATCGGGGTGATGCCTGGCCTGGTCCGGTCGTTCCGGCCCGCAGGCCTGGTCCGCTGCATGAAGTGTGAGCCCCCGCTCTGCCGGGCCCGGTGCGATACCGGGCGGTAGCTTCTGCTGAGCCTCTTCTACGGGGGCCCGCGGAGCCGTGGCAAGGCGGCGGCCGCGGTGCGGGCGGGGCCCTCCAGGATCACCTATCCGGGTGACGGGCCGGTGCCGCGGCCGGATACCGTGCGTTCCGCGGTGGCTCGGGGTGGACGCCAGGGCGGTCCGCTCCCGGCACCACGAAGGGGGACTCGGTACGTATCCTGGGACCTTCTTCACCTGGTATCACCGGGCTCTGCCGGGCCGCCTTCCGGGTCCTCCGGACGGCTCCCGGCGCGCCCATCCGACGACGAAAGCGGCCCGGCCATGCGTGTGTACGTCCCACTGACCCTCCCCGGTCTCGCAGCGGCGCACGCGGCGGGCGAAATCGGACCCGGCCCGCTGACCGCCTATGCCGTCACGCCCGGCCTGCGGGAGTGGTATGTCTCGGACGACATCGAGGAGCTGGAGTACGCGGCTCTCAACCGGGCGGCTTCGGCCTCGCTGCGGCTGCTGGCCGGGGCGCCGGACATCGCCCGCCGCCGGGTGGTCGTCGCCGTGGACGTGCCGGACCAGGCCGCCGTGGCCGACCCGGACCGCGGTCTCGACGCGAGCTCGCTCGGTGAGGTGCGGATCGCTTCCGCGGTGCCGCTGTCGAAGGCCGCGGCCGTCCACGCCGACGCCGACGACGCGGAGGCGGACGTCGCGGAAGCGGCGGCCGCGCTGGGGGCGGCCGATCACGGTGACGACGACGCGCAGTTCACGGTGGACGGTGCGGAGGACCACGAGCTGCTCTGGTTCGGTGTGCAGGAGATCCCGCACCTGATCGCCTGATCGCCCGCCCGGTCGGGCCCGCCTGGTCAGCCGCCTCGTCACCGTCCGGATGCTCGCCCGTACGGTCCGTTGTCAGACCCCCCGCGTACGGTTGTCGAAGTGGGGATCCGAGGGACGAGCGGTGCCTCGTATCACCGGGGAGAGGTTCGAACGGGGGGCTGGGCATGAGTACGGACACGAATGCGGGCATCGGCGTGGGCGTGGGAACGGGCCCGGGAGCACGGGCGGAAGCAGGGGCGGCCGGGCCGGCCGGGACGCACATCGTCTGGGACTGGAACGGGACGCTGTTCCACGACATCGACGCCGTGATCGAGGCGACGAACGCCTCGTTCGGCGAGATCGGTCTGGAGCCGATCACGCTGGAGCGGTACCGGGATCTGTACTGCGTACCGGTTCCGCGGTTCTACGAGCGGCTGATGGGCCGGCTGCCGACGGATGCCGAGTGGGCCGTCATGGACGAGGCCTTCCACCGGCACTACTGGGCGCTGGCCGCGGGGGCGGCGCTCGCTCCGGGGGCCGAGCGGCTGCTCAGGGAGTGGCAGGCCTCCGGGCTCACCCAGTCGCTCTGTTCGCTGGCGCCGCACGACCACCTGATACCGATCGTGCGGACGCACGGCATCGAACGGCGCTTCCTGCGGGTGGACGGCAGGACCGGCCCGTCGGACGGCGGGAAGGCGGAGCACATGGTGCGCCATCTGGCCGGGCTCGACGGTGTCGCTCCCGAGCGCGTCGTGGTGATTGGTGACGCGGTCGACGACGCGGTGGCTGCCGCCCACGCCGGGGCACGGGCCGTGCTGTACACCGGCGGATCGCACAGCCGGACCAGCCTGGAGACCGCCGGGGTGCCGGTGGTGGACTCGCTGGCGGAGGCTGTCAGGACCGCCCGGGAGTGGGCGCACTGACCCCGTTCCGCACCTGGCCGAAGTGGCGAAGTGCGGCCTGCCGACTTGTACAGATGCGGCCGGTGACGTCCACCTGTCCGGGGGAGATAGCCTGGTCCCGTGACCAGCGCGATATCTCGCGGGGGCATTGACGCCCCTGCCCTGCGCCCGGAGCACTACGGTGTCCGGGTCATCGCTGGCACCCCTCACCCGGACAGGCCTTCGGAATTGGCCAATAACGTCACGGGTGTCTCTCATTGCGGCATAACGTCGACTTCGACCGGATACCTCGCGTCGTGGTCGTGGCGTCACACCGCTTCTTTCACCTACGTCACGCAACGGCGCGCGACAGGAGCCAGAGGACATGCAGACCAAGCTGGACGAACCCAAGGCCGAACTGCTCGCACGCGCGGCCCAGGTGGCTGAGAACGGCCCGGCCGGAGGACAACTTCCGGGCGGGTCCCCGAGCGGGGGGAGTCCGGACCGGGACACCGTTCTTGCGTATCTCCAGCGCTACTACCTGCACACCGCTCCGGAGGACGTCGAGAACCGCGACCCCGAGGATGTCTTCGGGGCGGCGGTCTCGCACTACCGGCTGGCCGAGAAGCGCCCGCAGGGCACCGCGAACGTCCGGGTGCACACCCCGAGCGTCGAGGAGAACGGCTGGACCTGCAGCCACACGGTCGTCGAGGTCGTCACCGACGACATGCCCTTCCTGGTCGACTCGGTCACCAACGAGCTGACCCGCCAGGGCCGCGGCATCCACGTCGTGATCCACCCGCAGCTCCTGGTACGCCGTGACGTGACCGGCAAGCTCATCGAGGTCCTCGGCAAGGACGAGACAGGCGAGGGTGTCCACGACGCCCTGGTCGAGTCCTGGATCCATGTGGAGATCGACCGCGAGACCGAGCGCGCCGATCTGAAGCAGATCAGCACCGACCTCCTCCGCGTGCTCTCCGACGTACGGGAGACCGTCGAGGACTGGGACAAGATGCGCGACGCCGCGGTGCGCATCGCCGACGAGCTGCCCACCGAGCCGACCGCGGGCGATCTGCCGCCCCGTGAGGTGGAGGAGTCCCGCGAGCTGCTCCGCTGGCTCGCCGCCGACCACTTCACCTTCCTCGGCTACCGCGAGTACCGCCTCACCGAGGACGACTCGCTGACCGCGGTGCCCGGCACCGGCCTCGGTATCCTCCGCTCGGACCCGCACCACAGTGTCGACGAGGAGCACCCCGTCTCGCCGTCGTTCGGCAGGCTGCCCGCCGACGCCCGCGCCAAGGCCCGTGAGCACAAGGTCCTCGTACTCACCAAGGCCAACAGCCGCTCCACGGTGCACCGCCCGAGCTACCTCGACTACGTCGGAGTGAAGAAGTTCGACGCCGAGGGCAATGTCGTCGGCGAGCGCCGCTTCCTCGGGCTCTTCTCCTCCGCCGCGTACACCGAGTCCGTACGCCGGGTGCCCGTCATCCGCCGCAAGGTCGCCGAGGTCCTCGAAGGCGCGGGCTTCACGTCCAACAGCCACGACGGCCGCGACCTGATGCAGATCCTGGAGACGTACCCGCGCGACGAGCTGTTCCAGACGCCCGTCGACCAGCTGCGTTCCATCGTCACCAGCGTGCTCTACCTCCAGGAGCGGCGCCGGCTCCGGCTCTACCTCCGCCAGGACGAGTACGGGCGCTATTACTCGGCGCTCATCTACCTGCCGCGCGACCGCTATACGACCACGGTCCGGCTGCGCCTCATCGACATCCTCAAGGAGGAACTCGGCGGCACCAGCGTCGACTTCACCGCGCGCAACACCGAGTCCATCCTCTCCCGGCTGCACTTCGTCGTGCGGGTCCCGGCCGGCACCGAGCTGACCGAACTCACCGACGCCGACGCGGACCGGATCGAGGCCAGGCTCGTCGAGGCCGCCCGTTCCTGGGCCGACGGGTTCGCCGAGGCGCTGACCGCCGAGTGCGGTGAGGAGCGCGCCGCCGAGCTGCTGCGCCGCTACGGCCAGTCCTTCCCCGAGGGCTACAAGGCGGACCACTCGCCGCGGGCCGCCGTCGCCGACCTCGGCCGCCTCGAACACCTCCAGCCGGGCGAGAAGGACTTCGCGCTCTCGCTCTACGAACCGGTGGGCGCCGGTCCCGGCGAACGCCGCTTCAAGATCTACCGGATCGGCTCGCAGGTCTCCCTCTCCGCCGTGCTGCCGGTGCTCCAGAAGCTGGGCGTCGAGGTCACCGACGAGCGCCCGTACGAGCTGCGTTGCGCGGACCGTACGCACGCCTGGATCTACGACTTCGGGCTGCGGATGCCGCAGATCGAGGGCGCGGGCGGCGACCACCTCGCCGACGACGCCAGGGAGCGTGTCCAGGAGGCGTTCGCCGCAGCCTGGACCGGCCAGGCGGAGAACGACGGCTTCAACGCCCTGGTGCTCGGCGCCGGACTGACCTGGCGGCAGGCGATGGTGCTGCGCGCCTACGCCAAGTACCTGCGCCAGGCCGGATCGACCTTCAGCCAGGACTACATGGAGGACACCCTCCGGAACAACGTCCACACCACCCGGCTGCTCGTCTCGCTCTTCGAGGCCCGGATGTCGCCGGGCCGTCAGCGGGCCGGCACCGAGCTGATCGACGGGCTGCTCGAAGAGCTCGACGGGGCGCTCGACCAGGTGGCGAGCCTGGACGAGGACCGCATCCTGCGCTCCTTCCTCACCGTCATCAAGGCGACGCTCAGGACCAACTTCTTCCAGAGCGCCGACGAGAGCGGCGACCGCAGGGACCGGGGGACCGAGCCGGGTGCCTACCACCCGTACGTCTCCATGAAGTTCGACCCGCAGGCCATCCCCGACCTCCCGGCGCCGCGCCCGGCGTACGAGATCTGGGTGTACTCGCCCCGTGTCGAGGGTGTGCACCTGCGGTTCGGCAAGGTCGCCCGCGGCGGGCTGCGCTGGTCCGACCGGCGTGAGGACTTCCGTACGGAGGTGCTCGGCCTGGTCAAGGCGCAGATGGTCAAGAACACCGTGATCGTGCCGGTCGGCGCCAAGGGCGGCTTCGTCGCCAAGCAGCTCCCCGACCCGTCCGTGGACCGGGACGCCTGGATGGCCGAGGGCGTCGCGGCCTACAAGACCTTCATCTCCGCGCTGCTCGACATCACCGACAACCTGGTGGCCGGTGAAGTCGTGCCGCCCACCGGGGTCGTACGGCACGACGAGGACGACACCTATCTCGTCGTCGCCGCCGACAAGGGCACCGCCACCTTCTCCGACATCGCCAACGAGGTCGCCGAGTCGTACGACTTCTGGCTCGGGGACGCCTTCGCGTCCGGCGGTTCGGCCGGCTACGACCACAAGGGCATGGGCATCACGGCCCGCGGCGCCTGGGAGTCCGTCAAGCGGCACTTCCGGGAGCTGGGCCACGACACCCAGACCGAGGACTTCACCACGGTCGGTGTCGGTGACATGTCGGGCGACGTCTTCGGCAACGGCATGCTGCTCTCCGAGCACATCCGCCTGGTCGCCGCCTTCGACCACCGCCACATCTTCATCGACCCGACCCCGGACGCGGCCACCTCGTACGCCGAGCGGCGCAGGCTGTTCGAGATGCCGCGCTCCTCGTGGGCCGAGTACAACACCGCCCTGCTCTCGGCGGGCGGCGGCATCCACCCCCGCAGCGCCAAGTCGATCCCGCTCAACGCCCATGTGCGCGATGCGCTCGGTATCGAGCCGGGCGTCGCCAAGATGACCCCGGCCGATCTGATGCGGGCGATCCTCAAGGCCCCGGTCGACCTGGTGTGGAACGGCGGCATCGGGACGTACGTCAAGTCCTCCGTCGAATCCAACGCAGACGTCGGCGACAAGGCCAACGACGCCATCCGGGTCAACGGTGAGGACCTGCGCGCCAAGGTCGTCGGCGAGGGCGGCAACCTGGGCCTGACGCAGCTCGGCCGTATCGAGTACGCCAGGTCGGGCGGTGACGGCTCGGGCGGCAAGATCAACACCGACGCGATCGACAACAGCGCCGGCGTCGACACCTCCGACCACGAGGTGAACATCAAGATCCTGCTCAACGGGATGGTCACCGAGGGCGATCTGACCGTCAAGCAGCGCAACAAGATCCTGGCGTCGATGACCGAGGAGGTCGGCGAGCTGGTCCTGCGCAACAACTACGCGCAGAACACCGCGCTCGCCAATGCCGAGTCCCAGGCTCCGTCCCTGCTCCACGCCCACCAGCGCTTCATGCGCAGGCTGGTCCGTGACGGGCATCTGGACCGGGCCCTGGAGTTCCTGCCGACCGACCGTCAGGTGCGTGAACTGCTCAGCGCGGGCAAGGGGCTGAGCCAGCCCGAGCTGGCCGTGCTCCTCGCGTACACCAAGATCACCGCTGCCGCGGAGCTGATCACCACCGGTCTGCCGGACGACCCGTATCTGCAGAAGCTGGTGCACGCGTACTTCCCCAAGCCGCTGCGTGAGCGCTACCCGGAAGCGATCGAGGGGCACGCGCTGCGTCGCGAGATCATCACGACGGTCCTGGTCAACGACACGGTGAACACCGGTGGTTCGACCTTCCTGCACCGGCTCCGGGAGGAGACGGGCGCCTCGATCGAGGAGATCGTGCGGGCGCAGGCGGCGGCCCGGGAGATCTTCGGCCTCGCAGAGGTGTGGGACGCCGTCGAGGAACTGGACAACAAGGTCGCGGCCGATGTCCAGACCCGTATCAGGCTGCACTCGCGGCGGCTCGTGGAGCGCGGTGCGCGCTGGCTGCTCGGCAACCGCCCGCAGCCGCTCGACCTGAGCGAGACCATCGCCTTCTTCACCGAGGGCGTGGCGAAGGTCTGGAGCGAGCTGCCGAACATGCTCAAGGGTGACGACCTGGAGTGGTACCAGGGCATCCTGGACGAGCTGGCCGCCGCGGGTGTGCCGGAGGAGCTGGCCCGGCAGGTCGCCGGATTCTCGGCGGCCTTCCCCGCGCTGGACATCGTGGCGATCGCCGAGCGTACGGGCAAGGACCCGATGGCCGTGGCCGAGGTGTACTACGACCTCGGTGACCGGCTGGCGATCTCCCAGCTGATGGACCGGATCATCGAGCTGCCGCGGGCCGACCGCTGGCAGTCCATGGCCCGCGCCTCCATCCGTGCGGACCTGTACGCGGCGCACGCCGGGCTCACCCTCGACGTGCTCTCGGCGGGGAACGGCGTGTCGAAGCCGGCGGAGCGCTTCGAGGCCTGGGAGGAGAAGAACGCCTCGATCCTCGGCCGGGCGCGCACCACGCTCGACGAGATCCAGTCCTCGGACGCCTTCGACCTGGCGAACCTGTCGGTCGCGATGCGGACGATGCGCTCGCTGCTGCGCACGCACGTCTGAGGCACATCGGTCACGCGTCCGGCGCGTGACCGACGCGTGCTCGGCTCACGTGTCGGGGCGTGCCGGGGGCGTAGGCACCTGACCGCTGCGTGAGCCGGAGCGTGAGCCCGTACGCGAGTCGAGTCGGCTCGGGAGACCGGTGCGTGAGTCGGCTCGGGACCGGTGCGAAATCGGTGCGAAGGCAGAGAAGAGGGGTGGGGGGGGCACGCTGTGTGCGTGCC
>NZ_JBHYWP010000171.1:0-7679 GCF_042751845.1 Streptomyces sp. NPDC059398
CCACCGGCGTCGCCCACCCCTCGCGGCGTTCCCGGCTGCGGCCGGTCAACTTCGCGCCCGTGGTACGCAGGTGAGGGCAGCGGGCCCGGCGGACGCGTGGCCGTACGGTGGAAAGGTCGTACGACGCGGGTGTGACAGGAGGTCCCTCCCATGGCCCGAAGCTGCGTAAGGTGCTTGCAGACACGAACGGCGAAAGGCCCTAGGGGAGGGGAACCAGGAATGGACGCCAACGAGAAGGAGGCGTTCCGCGTGGGTGCCGCCGTCCGCAGGCGCCGCCGCACGCTGGGACTCACCCTCGCCAAGGTCTCCGCGCGCAGCGGGCTCTCCGTGCCCTTCCTCAGCCAGATCGAGAACGAGCGGGCCCGGCCGAGCGAACGCTCGCTCCAGCGGGTCGCCGACGCGCTGGAGACCACGGCCGTGGAGCTGCTGGCCGTGTCCGACACGGGGCGCACGGTCGACGTGGTCCGCGCCGACCCCGCCGCGGGGGCGGCCCAGGAGCCCGAGCCGCAGATCCGGGACCTGGTGCGCGGACACCACCAGCTGCACGCCATGGAGTTCACGGGCGAGCAGGAGACCGGGCGCGAGTTCCAGCACCGCAACGACGAGGTGCTGTACATCGCCGAGGGCGCGGCCGAGGTGGAGGCCGAGGGCCGGGCGTACCGGCTGGGCCGTGGCGACAGCCTGTTCCTCTCCGGGGGAGTGCCGCACCGCTGGCGTGCCACGGTGCCAGAGACCCGGATCCTGGTCGTCGCGGTCGCCGAACACGTGGACGCGACCGCCGACCCGCGGCGCCCGGAGCACTGACGCGGGCGATGCGACGGGGGCGGCCGCCGGAGTGCTGCCCTGCTGCGCCCCAGCCGGCCCGTTGCTCCGGCTGCCGACCCGTTGGCCGCCTGCCCGCCCGCCTACCGTCGTCACCCGAGTCCGGCCCGGCCTCCGCCGCCGGACTCTAAAGTGTCCGGATGACCCACACCACCCCGCCCGGCTGGTACCCGGACACCGGACGGCCCGCCACCGAGCGGTGGTGGGACGGCGCCGACTGGACCGTGCACACCCGTCCGCACGAGGCCGTTCCGCGGCAGCCCGGACCCATGCGGCCGGAGGCTGAAGGACTCGGCGCGCAGCCCGGGGGCCAGCACGCCGTCGGCCGCCGACCCCTCGCTGCTCGTGGACGAACTGAACGGCGTCACCCTGCCCGTCCCCGACGGCTGGGAGAAGCCGACGAGCACGGTCGACGACGTGACGACCATGCGGACCGGCCACGCCTACGACTGTCCGGGCGACCCGGCCTCGTTCTGCTACCACGGCACCGTCACCTCACGTACCGCCGACCGGACCGATCTGCCCTCCGCGGAGGCCGTGGCCAAGGCCGACATCGAGGACGCCGCCGACAGCGCGTACGACCGGGATCTCGTGGGCGACCTCAACTACGACGGCATCACCTCGCACACCCGGCTCAAGTCCCGGTCCGTGACCGTCGCCGGCCGCACCGGCTATCTGGTCCTCTGGCGGGTCAGGACCGGTGCGGGGCCCGGCGGTTACGTCCAGACCGTCGCCTTTCCCTCGCCCGTCGGCTCCGAGTCGATGGTGGTGGTGCGGTTCGCCTTCGACGCCGGATCCGCAGGGCCGCCGCTCGGCCTCATGGACACCGTCACCCGCGGGATCCGCCCCATCGGTGACGCCACCGGCGGTGGCGTGGGCAGCAGCATCGGCCACTGACCGGCGCGGCAGGCCCTACGCAGCACATCGGCCACTGACCGGCCGGGCAGCCCTACAGGAAGCCGGGCAGGAGCCGGGCAGGCCCCCTACAGGAAGGTGTGCCCCTCACCGCGGTACGTCGGCGCCGTGCCGGTCACCCGGTCGCCCTCGACCAGCTGGAGTGCGTCGAACCGCTCGCACAGCTCACCCGCCTTGGCATGCCGGAACCACACCTTGTCCCCGATCAGCAGATCGTCGGCGGGCGAGCCCAGCAGTGGCGTCTGGACCTCACCCGGCCCCTCCTGCGGGTCGTACCGGAGGCCCTCGGGAAGGTACGGAACCGGCAGCCGGTCCGGGCCCGCCGCCCCCGACGCCGGGTAGCCGCCGCCGAGCACGGTCACCACACCCACACCCGGCCTGCGCACCACCGGCAGGGCGAAGAGGGCCGCCGGACGCCCGCTGAAGGAGGTGTAGTTGTCGAAGAGCCGCGGCACATAGAGGCCGGAACCCGCCGCGATCTCGGTCACCGCGTCCTCGGCCGCCGTGTGCTGGACACTGCCGGTCCCACCGCCGTTGACGAACTCCAGATCCGGCGCCACCGCCCGCACCGCGCGCACCACGGCGGCCCGCCGGACCGCCAGCTCCCTGCGGGCCGCCGACTGCATCAGCCGCACCGCCCGGGAGCGCAGCGGGCGTCCGGCGACGGAGTCGCCCACCCCCGCGACATGCCCCTCGTACGCCATGAGACCCACCAGCCGGAACCCCGGACGGCGCGCCACCGACCGGGCCAGCTCGGCCAGTTGGGCCGGGTCGCGCAGCGGCGACCTGAGCGCCCCGATCCGTACCCGCCCGCCGAGCATCCGCAGTGAGGTGTCCAGTTCCAGACAGACCTGGATCTCCTCGCGGCCGCCGTCCCTGGCGCCGTCGATCAGCTCCAGCTGGGCCGGGTCGTCGACCATCACGGTCACGGCGGCGGCGAGCTTGGGGTCGCCCGCGAGCTCCGCGTAGCCCGCGCGGTCGGCCGACGGGTAGGCGAGCAGCACGTCGTCGAAGCCGGACCGGGCCAGCCACAGCGACTCCGCCAGGGTGAAGGACATCAGCCCGGCGAACCCGTCCCGTGCCAGCACCCGTTCCAGCAGTGCCCGGCAGCGTACGGACTTGCTGGCCACCCGGATCGGTTTGCCGGCCGCGCGGCGGACCAGGTCGTCGGCGTTCGCGTCGAAGGCTTCGAGGTCGACGATGGCCAGCGGGGCATCGAGAGCGGCGGTGGCCCGGTCGTACCGGGTCCGGTCAGCAGCACGGGGCGTCATGGCGGAAGCCTGCCAGACATGATTACCGGAGGGTAGGGGGATGTTCTGGGCAGATGCCGCGTGCGCACCGTCCGGGTCCCGCAGGCCGCCTGCCAGCCCGTAGAGTGACCGACGGACCCGCCGGGAAGGCGAATTCGGGCGGACGCACAGGGGGGCGGATGAGTACCGGAGCGCGACGTGCCCCCTTCCCGTCCTTCCCGGCCCACCCGAAGGAGCCGCCGCCCGCGCGGCCCGGCCCGGGGAAGCCCCCGTCCGAGGCTCCGACCGAGACGACCACCCGGCTGCGGCCCGTCGCCGCCGCACCCGAGTCCGCCGAGTCCCCTGCTCCTGCTGCCTCTTCGCAGCCCGGCGGGGCGCCCGCTGGATCTCCGGCCGGGCCGATCGCGGCTTCCGCCCCCGCGCCGCCTCTCCCGCCTGCCGCCGCACCGGCCGTCCCGCCTGTTCTACCTGCCGGAGCCCCGCCTGTTCCGCCTGCCGGCGTCCCGCCGCGGCCGACCGCCCCACCGCCCGCGTTCCCGCCCCGGCCCACCACGGCGCCCCCAGTGCTCCCGTCACGGCCCGCCGCCGCGCCGCCTGCCGTCCCGCCCCGGCCCGCCGTGCCCCCGGCCGTCCGTCGCAGACCGGTCGGCGCTGTCGATCTCACCCCGCGGCCCGGCGCGGGGCCCCCGGCCGCGCACCCGCAGCCGCCTGCGGCCACGGCCGAGACGCCTGTGGGGACCACCACCCGGCTGCGGCCGGTCCCGGCCCGGCACCCCGCCAGGGCCGCCGCCGCAGCGGCCGCCGTGGTCCTGGGGCTCGGGCTGATCGGGGGCGCGGCGGCCGGGAGCGCGCTCAGCGGCGACAGCGCGGCGGCCGGTCCCGGCGACGGGTTCAGCGCAGCCCGTGCCCTGTGGCACAGCACCCCCGTCGACACCCTCTTCCCGCCGACGCTCAAGGGCACCGGAGCGGGCCCCGGCGGCGCCGACCGCACGTGGACCAGGGTGGGCGTCGCCCCGGACAGCACCTGCACAGGACGGCTCGACCCCATGCTGCTGCGGGCGCTCCAGCCGGTGGGCTGCGACAGGCTGGTGCGTGCGACGTACACCGATGCCACCAGCAGCAGTGTGACCACGGTCGGGATGGTCTTCACCGAGGCGGATCCGGAGGCGATGACCGCTCTGCACCGCCGGTTCACCGACGAGGGGCTCGGCCGGCGCACCGATCTGATGCCCGGCACTTACCCGGTGAAGTCCACACCTGCCGCTTCCTTCGGCGACCGGCAGCGGGCGAGCTGGACGGTGAGCGTCCTGACGGACGCGCCGGTCGTCGTGTACGCGGTATCGGGGTTCGCCGACGGACGCCCGGTCACCGATCCACAGCCCGCCGCCGTGGCCATGGAGCAGTCGCAGACCACCGACGCGGCCCAGGCGGGACTCGGCCACGAGGCCAAGGGCATCGAGGAGCGTGTCGAACGGGCCCTGCGCAAGAACGTCGCCGCCACCACGAAGCCCTGAGCACCACGGCGCACCCGCACTACCGCGCACCCGCGCCACTGACCGCCGAACCACCGCCCCACCCGCCCGCCCGCACGGCACGGAGAAGCCCTGAACCGCACGGAGAACCACATGGGGAACCGCACGGACCACATGGGGAACCACCCGCAGAATTACCCCGAGAACCGCACGGAGGAGCACCGATGAGACGCCGGGTACCGACCGTACTCACCGCCGTGCTCAGCGCCGCGGCCTTCACCGTGCTGCCCGCCGTGCCCGCCCGCGCCGACTCCATCCGCGCCCAGCAGTGGGAGCTGGCCGCCATGCACACCCAGCAGGCATGGCGTACGAGCAAGGGCCGGGGCGTCACCGTCGCCGTGCTCGACACCGGGGTCGACAGCGCCAACCCCGACCTCGCGGGACAGGTGCTCCCCGGCAGGGACCTGATCGGCTTCGGCGCGAAGCAGGGCGACCGGTCCTGGGCCCGGCACGGCACCGCCATGGCCGGCATCATCGCCGGTCACGGCCATGGGCCCGGCCAGGCGGACGGTGTACTCGGCATCGCACCCGAGGCGCACATCCTGCCGGTCCGGGTGATCCTCGAAGGCAGCGACCCGGAGATCAAGAAGGCCCGTGCGTCGCGCGGCGGCGCCCTCGCCACCGGGATCCGCTGGGCCGCCGACCACCACGCCGATGTCATCAACCTCTCGCTCGGGGACGACAGCGCGTCCGCCCGCCCGGAGCCGGGGCAGGACGCGGCTGTCCAGTACGCGCTGTCCAAGGGCGCCGTCGTCGTCGCGTCGGCGGGCAACGGCGGCGAGGACGGCGACCACATCTCCTACCCGGCCGCCTACCCCGGGGTCATCGCGGTGACCGCCGTCGACCGTTACGGCACCCACGCCTCCTTCTCCACCCGCCGCTGGTACGCCACCGTCAGCGCCCCCGGCGTCGACGTCGTGATCGCCGACCCCGACCGTAAGTACTACGAGGGCTGGGGCACCAGCGCGGCATCCGCCTTCGTCTCGGGCGCGGTGGCACTGGTCCGGGCCAAGTACCCGGACCTCACCCCCGCGCAGATCAAGAAGCTGCTGATGGACACCGCCCGCGACGCCCCGCAGGGGGGCCGCGACGACTCCCGCGGATACGGCATGGTCGACCCGGCGGCGGCGCTCGCGGCGGCGGCGAAGCTCGCCCCGGCGCAACTCCGTACGGAGGCCGCCGGATACGGGAAGAGGTACTTCGGGCCGGGCCCGGACACCGAGCCCGGCGGCGGAGGGGCCGGTGCCTGGGCGGTCCCGCTCGCGGGCGGCGCGGGGGTGCTGCTGCTGGCCGGGGCTCTGGTGCTGTGGCGGGGAGGCGCGCCCAGGCGTCCGCGCGGCGCCGGTCCCGGCGGGTTCCGCCGGCCGCTGTGACGGCGGCCGGCACCACCGCCCCCTTCGCGCCGCCGTCTTCTTTCCCGCGCCGCCGCACCTCCACCCCGTGACCGCGATCCCCGCCGGTATGGCCGGAGCCCCCCAGCCGGGTGCGCGGTGGAGCGGTTCCGCCGGGGTACTAGGCTCAGGGCGTGGCGCTCAAGAACATCCCGGACCCCGGATTCTCCGACGACGACGGCACCGCCGACCCCCGGCTGACCGCGGCACTCGCCGCCTGGTCGCAGGAGAGGGCGGCCGAGCCGATGGTGCTCGAAGCGCTGAAGGACGCCCGGCTGCTGGTGCCGGTCGTCGCGATCCTGGGGGAGGCCGAGACCGGCGAGGACGGACTGCGCCGCGAGAAGTCCAGCGACATGGCGGTCCCGACGCTCCAGGCCGGTGACCGCAGGGCGCTCCCGGCCTTCACGTCGACCGCGTCGCTGGCCCGCTGGGACCCGCAGGCCCGCCCGGTCGCCGTACCGCTCCACCAGGCGCTCCAGGCCGCCGCCCATGAGCGTGCCGACACCCTCGTACTCGATCTGGCGGGCCCGGTCCCGTACGAGCTGAAGGGCGCCGCGCTGCTCGCGCTGGCCGAGGGGCGCACCAGCACGGATCCGCTGGACGACCCGGCCGTGGTGGAGGCGGTACGCGACGTCGTCGCCGCCCACCCGGATGTGCTCCGCGCCCATCTCGGCCCGGGGAACGCGGACGGCACCCTCGCGCTGGTCCTGGCGCCCGGCGCCGACCGGTCCGCGGCCACCGACATCGCCGCCGGGCTGGCCGCCCACGAGGTGCTCAGGGCCCGGCTGGTACGGGGGCTCGACCTGGCCCTGCTGCCCGCCGCGGCGCCCGCTCCCAACACCCCGCTCTTCGCACGCTGACCCGGCCCGCGGAGTCCCCGGGAGGCAGTCCGGGCTCTTCCGACGAATAATTGCGGAGAAATCCGACAATCTTCGTGAGGTGTGAGCTATGGAGACGACGGAGACGCGGAGGATAGCCGCGGAGTTCCTGGGGACTCTGCTGCTGGTGTTCATCGCGGTGGGATCCGTGGTGCTCGCCAGCGAGTACATCGGTGCCTTCGGCATCGCGCTCACCTTCGGCTTCACCATGCTGGCGCTCGCCTACTCGCTCGGTTCGATCTCCGGCTGCCACATCAATCCGGCCGTGACGATGGGCATGCTGCTCGCCGGGCGCATCGACGTACGCAGGGCGGTGGAGTACTGGATCGCGCAGTTCCTCGGCGCCATCGTCGGCTCCGCGCTGCTCTTCCTGCTCGCCAAGCAGGTGCCGGGCATCAAGACGGACGGCCTGTTCGGCAGCAACGGGTTCGACAGCCGCTCGGCCGTCCACATCAATCTGGGCGGCGCCTTCCTGGCGGAACTGGCACTGACCTTCGTCTACGTCTTCGTCGTCCTGGCCGTGACCCACAAGGTGGCCGTCGTGGGCTTCGACGGGCTGCCCATGGGCCTGGCGCTCGCCGGGGTCCATCTGATCGGCATCCCGCTCACCGGCACCGGGGTCAACCCGGCACGGAGCCTCGGCCCGGCCCTCTTCGCGGGCGGCGCCGCACTCTCCCAGCTGTGGCTGTTCATCGTGGCGCCGCTGATCGGCGGGGCGCTCGCGGCGTACGCGCACCGGTTCACCCACCCCGTGGGGCTCGCGCACGCGGACGTCGAGGTCTGACGGCTCAAGGTCTGACGGTTCGAGGTCCGACAGCTCCAGGTCTGAAAGCTCTCCGTCCCGCTTCCCGGCCCGGACCGGCCGCCGGTGTTCCGGCGTCCGGACCGGGC
>NZ_JBHYWP010000172.1:0-7473 GCF_042751845.1 Streptomyces sp. NPDC059398
GAGACTGAGTGGGGGGGGGGGGCGCGGGTGTGGCGGGCGGGCGCTGTCCTGTTTTGGTCGGGGGGGGGGGGCGGGCGGGGGCGCCCCGGCCCCCCCCCCCCTTTCGTCAGCGGACCGGCCCTCATTCGTCAGCGGACCGCCCCTCAGAAGAAGACCGACCGCCGCTGCACCAGCAGCTTGTACAGCGTGTGCTGGATCTGTTCCCGCACCTGATCGGTCAGGTTGAACATCAGCATCGGATCCTCGGCGGCCTCGGCCGGAAACCCGTCCGTCGCGATCGGCTCACCGAACTGGATGGTCCACTTCGTCGGCAGCGGCACCAGGCCCAGCGGCCCCAGCCACGGGAACGTCGGCGTGACCGGGAAATACGGGAAGCCCAGCAGCCGCGCCAGCGTCTTCGCGTTACCGATCATCGGGTAGATCTCCTCCGCCCCGACGATCGAGCACGGCACGATCGGCACCCCGGCCCGCAGCGCGGTCGACACAAAGCCGCCCCGCCCGAACCGCTGGAGCTTGTACCGGTCGGAGAACGGCTTCCCGATCCCCTTGAACCCCTCGGGCATCACCCCGACGACCTCACCGCGCTGGAGCAGCCGCTCCGCGTCCTCCGCGCACGCCAGCGTGTGCCCGGCCTTCCTGGCCAGCTCGTTGACGACCGGCAGCATGAAGACCAGATCCGCCGCGAGCAGCCGCAGATGGCGCTCCGCCGGATGGTGGTCGTGCACGGCGACCTGGAGCATCAGACCGTCGAGCGGCAGCGTCCCCGAGTGGTTGGCGACGACGAGCGCCCCGCCGTCCGACGGGATGTTCTCGACGCCCTTCACCTCGACCCGGAAGTACTTCTCGTACAGCGGCCGTACCGCCGACATCAGCACCTGGTCGGTGAGTTCCTTGTCGTACCCGAACTCGTCGACGTCGTACTCGCCGGTGATCCGCCGCCGCAGGAAGGCCAGCCCGCCCGCGATCCGCCGGTCCCAGTCGCCCCCGGCGGCCGACGACGCCCGCTCCGCCTGACCGTGCACGGGCGCCACCGGATCCGACGGCTCAGCCTGCCCGTCCGGCCCGTCCGTCCCCGGACCCGTCTGCTGCTCCGGTACGGGCGCGAGCGGCCCGGTGGCGGCCCTGCCCCGCGTCCCGGACCGCTTGGCGGGCTTGCCGCTCCTGTTCCGCCTCGCCCTCGGCTCGTCGCCGAAGGGGATGACCTTGGCATCGGCCATGTCAGATGCGCTCCTTGCTGACGGAGTGGGCGGGGGTCACGGGCCGGCCTGCACCGGCGGCGGTGGGCCCGGCAGGCCCGACGGATTCGGCGAAGGCGGCGACCCGGTCGACCGCCCGCGCCAGCGCCCGGGGCGGCAGCAGGCCGTCGCCGCGGCTGAGCGCGAAGTCCTCGAAGGTCTCGGCCGTCGAGTATCTCGGTTCAAAGCCGAGTGTCTCGCGCATCTGCGCCGTGCTGACGACCCGGCCATGGGTGAGCAGCCTGATCTGCTCCGGTGAGAAGTCGGTCACTCCGACGGTCCGCAGCGCGGAGCCGACCCAGTTCACGGCGGGCAGCAGCACCGGGACGGTCGGCCGGCCGAGCCGCCGCGAGCACTGCGAGAGCAGCAGCACCCCGTCGCCCGCGATATTGAAGGTGCCGCTGTTGAGGGTCCCGCGCGGCGGTTCGCCGAGCGCCAGGCGGAGTACGTCGATGACGTCGTCCTCGTGGACGAACTGGAGCCGCGGGTCGTAACCGAAGACGGTGGGCAGCACCGGCAGCGACAGATACTCGGCCAGCGGATACTCCGTGCTCGGCCCCAGGATGTTCGCGAAGCGCAGCACGCAGACCGCCACATCGGGCCTGCGCCGGGCGAAGCCCCGTACATAGCCCTCGACCTCGACCGCGTCCTTCGCGAAGCCGCCGCTGGGCAGCGACTTGGGGGGCGTCGTCTCGGTGAAGACGGCCGGGTCGCGCGGCGCCGATCCGTACACATTGGTGCTGGACTTGACCACCAGGCGCTGCACGCTCGGCGACTTCTGGCAGGCGCCGAGCAGCTGCATGGTGCCGATGACGTTGTTCTCCTTGACCGCCGTCCGGCCGCCGCTGCCCAGCGGGGTGCCCGTGACATCCATATGGACGACCGTGTCGACGTCGTACTCGGCGAGTACCCGGGCGATGGCGGGCTGGCGGATGTCCGCCCGTACGAAGACGGCGTCACCGAGGCCGTCCGCCGGCTCCGCGATGTCCACCGCGATCACCCGGTCCACCTCGGCGTCGCGCTGTATGCGGCGCACGAGCCGGCCTCCGAGCTGCCGGGCCACTCCGGTGACGAGCACGACCTTGCCCAAGATCAGCGCCTTCCCATTCGGACTCCCGTACGGGCCACGGTAGCGGCTCGTTGTCGCGCGGTACCGGTGATGCGCTCCGTGAAGTCATCGGAAATCTACCCGCAGGAACGCGCCGAGGCCCTCCCACCATGCTGGCGGGAGGGCCTCGGAACCACGTACAGCTGTCGCTTACTTCTTGTTGCGACGCTGAACGCGGGTGCGCTTGAGCAGCTTGCGGTGCTTCTTCTTGGCCATCCGCTTACGCCGCTTCTTGATAACAGAGCCCACGACTACCCTCGCTCACTTCTCTTCACTCGGTGCGGGGCGTCTGGGCCCACACGACCTACGTCGGCCTAGCCTACCTGCCGCCGAGTGAGGGACGTAATCCGAGGGGAACCCCGGGCTCCGACCCGACCCAGCTAGGCGGTCTGGACCCCCACGAAGGACTCGCGGAGGTACGCGTGCACTGCTTGCTCCGGCACCCGGAAGGACCTGCCCACCCGGATCGCCGGCAGATGACCACTGTGCACCAGCCGGTACACGGTCATCTTGGACACTCGCATCACCGAGGCGACTTCCGCCACGGTCAGGAACCTGACCTCGTCGAGAGGCCTCTCACTCCCAGCAGCCATGACCCACCTGAACCTTCCGCACCCGACGGGGCACCGGCTTCCCCTTCCGGTGACTCTTCGTCGTGGCGCGCTCACTCACCAGACTAGGTGCGGGTGATACGAGTGGGGAAGAGGAGCAACACCCCCTTCCCTACTGGGATATCAGCGCACGATCAATGACATAACGGGTGAGCGGCCGATAGTGGTCCGGCCGCACCGCATCGTCGAGCGGAACGGCCACCGAGACCCGGCCCTCGGCCTCACCGACGAAGAGCGCGGGGTCGTCGGTGTCCGCCAGCCCGATGGCCTCGACCCCCAGCTGACCTGCCCCGCAGACCCATCCGTGGTCACCGACGACCAGCCCGGGAAGCCCGTACGAACCCCCCGCCGCGGCCTCCAGCGCGACCCGGACGGGAAGCGGTGAATGGGTGTGTGCGCCGGGCTCACTCCCCGCCGTCCGCACGCCGGGTTCGCGCATCAGCGCGACTCCCCGTACGTACTCCAGGAGGTGCGTACGTACGCCGAACCGGGTCGTTATGTCGACACTGCGGCCCTGCGCGGGGGTGAGGACAGTACATCCGGCCGCCGACAAGGCGTCTGCCAGCCCGGCGTAGAACCCGAGCAGCCGATGCGGATGCCCGGTCCCGAACAGCACACCGGCCCCACGCGCCACAGCCTCCCGGAGCCGCCCGGCGAACGCGTCGAGCGCGGCCACCGTCCGCTCCGGATCGATGACATCGGGTCCCGACACATGCCCCGGATCACCGGACACCCCGCACCGCTCGGCCATCAGCCCCAGCAACTCCCGCTCCCCCCAGGCCCGTTCGGGATGGAGCCCGAGGGTGGCCCGCGGATCACGCGCCGCGAAGAGCCGATAACTGCGCAGACTCACCTCACGGGAGGTACTCACGGCCCCGGCCAGCCCGGCCGCCAACAGATGCGCACGGAGTGCGCCGGTGGTCAACACCCTGCCGATGGTGCCGCAATGCCCGCCGGGGCGGGCGGGAACGACGGATATGCACCACAGTTGGCGTAACCCACGCGCCGGCAGCTCTCAGGCCGTCCCAGAACTCCAGAGCCGGTCCGGCGATTGAGGACACCACCCCGAGCCATCAGGCACCACAGGCACCCTCTCGAGCCCGTCCGGCGATTGAGGACAACCCGGGCCGCCCAGTACCGCAGACCCCACCACCAAGCCCGTCCGGCGATTGAGGACACGGGGGTCCGGGGGCTTACCCCCCCCCGGTTTCGGGAAGGGGCGGGGAGGGGAAAGCCCGCCGCAGGCGCCCACCCACACCGCGCGCCCGCCCACACCGCACCACCGCCCCACCAGGCGCCCCCCCTAAGCCAACAACCCCCGCAAGGGAAACGCCGCCCGCCGAGTAGCAAGCACAGCCTGATCAAGCCGATCCGCAGGGTCGTACCCCTCGTCCCACGACCGCCACTTCACCGGCCACCGCCCATCCGTCATCCGCGCGGGCCCCACCCCCCGGGTCCGCGCGTACACCTCGTCCCGCCAGGAAGCCGGAATGACCGACTCGGGCTCGATCTCGGCATGCCCGGCGATCCCCACCAGATGCGTCCACGACCGCGGTACGACGTCGGCCACGGCGTAACCACCCCCGCCGAGCGCCACCCACCGCCCCCCGTCCGCGTACGTGTGCGCCAGCTCGTGGCAGGCGGCCTGCACAGCCCGCTGCGCGTCCAGCGAGACCGCCAGATGCGCCAGCGGGTCCTCGAAGTGCGTGTCGGCCCCGTGCTGCGACACCAGCACCTGCGGCCGGAAGTCGGCGAGCAGCTCGGGGACCACGGCGTGGAACGCCCGCAGCCACCCGGCGTCCCCCGTCCCGGCCGGCAGCGGCAGGTTCACCGCCGAGCCCTCCCCCGCGCCCTCGCCCGTCTCGGTCGGGAAACCCGTACCGGGAAAGAGCGTCCGGGGATGCTCGTGCAGCGAGACCGTCAGCACCCGCGGATCGTCCCGGAACGCCTCCTGCACACCGTCCCCGTGGTGCACGTCCACATCGACGTACGCGACCCGCTCCGCCCCCAGTTCGAGCAGCCGGGCGACGGCCAGAGCCGCGTCGTTGTAGATGCAGAACCCGGAGGCCGCCCCCGGCATCGCGTGGTGCAGCCCGCCCGTGAAGTTCACCGCGTGGTCCGTGTCACCGCGCCACACCGCCTCCGCCGCACCGACCGACTGCCCGGCGATCAGCGCGGAGACCTCGTGCATCCCGGCGAAGGCCGGATCGTCCGGTGTACCGAGACCGTACGAGACGTCCGCCGCCGCCGGATCGGCCGAAGCCGCCCGTACGGCGTCCAGATAGTCCGCCCGGTGCACCAGCCGCAGGGTCGAGTCCCCGGCCGGCCGGGCGGCGACGACATCGACCGCGCGGTCCAGTCCGTACGCCCGGACCAGCCCCATGGTCAGTGCGAGCCGCACCGGATCCATCGGGTGGCCGGGCCCGAAGTCATACCTCGTTACTGCTTCGTCCCACATCAACAGTCCGCGGCCGCTCATGCCGCACACCGTATCGGGCATCGCCGTGGCCGAACGAGCGGGCGTACCCGAGGGTCGCCAGCACCAGGACCATCGGGATGAGCATCGCGCCCCGGTAGTTCCACGCGTCCCCGATCGCCCCGACCAGCGGCGAGCCGACCAGGAATCCCACGTAGTTGAAGATGTTGAGCCGCGCGATGGCCGCGTCCGACGCCTGCGGGAACAGCCGCCCGGCGGCGGCGAAGGTCTGCGGCACGATCACACAGAGCCCGAAGCCCAGCAGCGTGAACCCGAGCATCCCCACCCAGGGCCCGGTCGCCGCAGCCACCACCCCGAACCCGAGAGCGGCGACGACCGACCCGAACCGCACCACGGCCACCGCACCGAAGCGCCGCACCCCGAAGTCCCCCACGGCCCTGCCCAGCAGCGTGGTGACCATATAGACGTTGTACGGGACGGTGGAGAGCTGCTCGGAGCTGCCCAGGACGTCCTGCAGATACTTGGCGCTCCAGTTGGAGACGGTCGAGTCACCGATGTAGGCGAAGGCCATCACCAGACACAGCGGCAGCAACATCCGGAACACAACAGAACCACCGGCCCCGCCGGCCTCACCGACCCCACCGGCCTCAGCAACCACCTCGGCACCTGCAAGGGCACCCGCACCCCCATCCGTCCCCGCGGCCGCCCCATCCGCCTCCCGGGCGTCCGCGTACCACCGGCTCGCCACCAGGCACGCGGGCAGCGCGATCACGACCACCGGCCAGTACGAGGTGAGCAGCGACAGATGCCAGTGCGCCCCGGCCCAGGCCAGCGAGGCCCCGGCGATCCCACCGAGGCTGTACGCGGCGTGGAACCCGAGCATGATGCTGCGCCCGTAAGCCCGCTGGAGACTCACCCCCAGCATGTTCATCGAGGCGTCCAGCGCACCCACCGCGAGCCCGAACACCCCGAGCGAGACAGCCGCCTGCCAGAGCTGGGTACCGGCCGCGGCACCGAGGAGGGCCAGCAGCACCACGGGCTGCGCCCAGCGCAGCACGGCCGACGGCCGCACCCGCTTCACCAGCTGCTCGGTACCGACGCTGCTGAGCCCCGCGAGGACCGGAACCGCGGCGAGGAAGACGGGAAGCAGGCCGTCGGATATCCCGTAACGGTCCTGGATGGCAGGGATCCGCGTCACCAGAAGCGCGAACGCGGCGCCCTGCGCGAAGAAGCTGAGCCCCAGAGAGGCCCGGCCGTGCCGCAGGCGAACATCTGTCGTCATGGCGGCACAGTAGGCCCCTCGCCTACCCGTGGGTAGATGGATCAGGCAAGGAGTTCGGGCAGTTGCGACATATCCGAGAAGAAACCGTTCGCACCGGCGAGCCGCTCGGCCGGAGTCATCGCCGTAAACCCGTACACATCCATCCCGGCGGCATGGGCGGCCGCCACTCCGAGCGGGCTGTCCTCGATGACGACGCACCGCTCGGCGGCCACGCCCATCTGCTGGGCCGCGTGGAAGAAGAGGTCCGGCGCCGGCTTGCCCCGCCCGACGTCCTGCGCGCTGAAGATCCACTCGTCCTCGAACCACTCATCGAGGCCGGTGACCCGCTGGCTCACCCGGATCCGCTCGTGGGTACCCGAGGAGGCGACGCAGTACGGCACCCCCTGGGCGACCAGTCCGCCCAGGACGTCCCCGACTCCGGCGACCGGCTGGAGCTCGGTCTCGTACGCGGTGAAGATCCGGGCATGCAGGGTTTCGTCGAAGTCGTCGGGAAGCGGCTGTCCGCTCCGCTCCAGGATGGTGTCGTGCACCCGGTGCACGGCGGCACCCATGTAGTCACGGAGGGACTCGTCGTACGAGGTGGGGTGCCCCAGCTCAGTGAGGTACCCCGCGAGGATGGTGTTGGAGATCGGCTCACTGTCCACAAGGACGCCGTCGTTGTCGAAGATGACCAGGTCGTAGCGCATACCTTGACCATAAACGCAAAAATGCCTCAGCCCCGGACCATAACGGTCCGGGGCTGAGGCCAAAAATTGTTCGGCGGCGTCCTACTCTCCCACAGGGTCCCCCCTGCAGTACCA
>NZ_JBHYWP010000173.1:0-7279 GCF_042751845.1 Streptomyces sp. NPDC059398
ACCCGGGCGGCGCGCCCGCCCCGCCCTCCGGCTCTAGAACGCCAGCGCCTGGGGGCGGGGGGCGGGGGCTCGCCCCGGCCCCCCCATCACGTACGCCTGGCGTCAGGACGCACGCCCGGCGTCAGGCGGCGTGTCGCCTGCCACGGACCGCGGCCCAGAGCTTGTCACCGACACCGACGACGATCACGGCGCCGATCAGCTGGAGCAGGTGCCTGATCCAGTCGATGCCCCGGGTGTCGTTGACCCCGAGGCCGGTGGCCGCCCAGTTGCCCAGCACGCTGCCCAGGATGCCGCACACCACGGTCAGCCACAGGGGGATCTGCTGCTTGCCCGGGATGATCGCCTTGGCGATCAGACCGAGCACCAGCCCCACGATGATGGCCCACAACCAATTCACGTCGCCTCCTGATAGGGCTGCCGTTTACGCGTGGGCCCCAGTTTCGGCCCAGCCTCCATACGGCGCATGTCGGACAGCTCCATACGTGCCGCGGTGGCCCCGGCACGGGCGGTACGGGCGCGCCCCGCCCTTATCGGGCGTGGAGCGTCGGCGTACCGTGGTGCCGTCCGGTCCGGGGAGAGTCCGGCGCGGGAATCGGGTGGTGGAGCGCGATGGGGAAGCAGAGCAGCGGTGGTGAGGTCTTCCGGATCACGGGCGCCCGCACGGGACTCGCGGAGGATGTACGCGGCCGGCAGCGCCGGTACATCATCTCGATGACGGTGCGGACCGTCGCGGTCATCCTGACCGCGGCTCTCTGGAACGTGGCACGACCGGTGGCGATCGGGGCCCTGGTGCTGGGTGCCTTCCTCCCGTACGTCGCCGTGGTGATCGCCAACGCGGGCCGCGAGAACACTCCGGGGCTCCCCACCACGTTCGTTCCGGCACCATTCCGCCCGGCGCTGGAACCGTCCTCCGTGGTGACGGGGGCCGAGTCGGCGGACGAGCGCACCGCCACGGAGCGTGAGCAGCGGGTGGCGGATCAGGGCTGAGGCGGGGCCGAATCCCCATGGGGGCCAAAGCTCAAGAAAAGCTCAGATCAATCATGAAGTTCCGGTGCCGCACCCCTATGGGCCCGTGACATACTTTGCAGGCGCTCCGCATCCCCCGTCGGAGCGAAGGACCGACGCCGGGCAGCTCCCCCCGTGGCTGCTCGGCGTCGCCATTTCCCGGCCCCTGGTCCGTCCGTAACGGCGATGCGTTGGCCTAGGGTTGAGGGGTGAACTCCCCTGATACGACCGGTTCCGCCCCCGCTTCCGCCCCGGTGTGCTCGGCCAAGGGCTGCCGGGCCGATGCCGTGTGGGTGCTGGCGTGGAACAACCCGAAGCTGCACACCCCGGAGCGCCGGAAGACCTGGCTGGCGTGTGCGGAACACCGGGAGCATCTGTCCCAGTTCCTGGGGGTACGCGGCTTTCTCAAGGACGTGGTGGCCCTCGCCGACTGGGAGCGGGGCGCCAGGACCGGCGGCGGGACGAGGGAGGCCGGCGGCGGAACACCGTAGAGGCCGGCCCGGACAGCCGGTGGCCGGCCCGGAACACGGGAGGCCGGCCGGCGGTCCGGTCAGCCGCCGATCGCCGACATGGGCCGGTCGGGCTGGAGGAAGGACGGATCGTCCAGACCGGATCCGGCCTTCTTCCCCCACATCGCCAGCTTCCAGCGCCGGGCGATCTCCTCGTCCGGTTCACCGGAGCGCAGCGCGGCCCGCAGGTCCGACTCCTCACGGGCGAAGAGGCAGGTACGCACCTGTCCGTCAGCGGTGAGCCGGGTGCGGTCGCAGGCGCCGCAGAACGGGCGGGTGACGGAGGCGATGACCCCGACCCGGTGCGGTCCGCCGTCGACCACCCAGCGCTCGGCGGGCGCCGAACCGCGCTCGTCGCTGCCCTCCTCGGTGAGGGTGAAGCGGGTGCGCAGCGACTCGATGATGTCACCCGCAGTGATCATCCCGTCCCGCTTCCAGCCGTGCTGGGCGTCGAGTGGCATCTGCTCGATGAAGCGCAGCTCGTAGTCGTTCTCCACGGCCCAGGCGAGCAGGTCGGGGGCCTCGTCGTCGTTGAGCCCCGGCATCAGTACGGTGTTGACCTTCACCGGGGTGAGCCCGGCGGCGCGGGCCGCGGCCATCCCGTCCAGGACGTCGCCGTGGCGGTCCCTGCGGGTGAGGGTCTTGAAGACGTCGGGGCGCAGGGTGTCCAACGAGACGTTGACCCGGTCGAGGCCGGCGGCGGCCAGGGCCTGTGCGGTGCGCTTGAGGCCGATGCCGTTGGTCGTGAGGGACATCCGGGGGCGTGGCTCAAGGGCGGCGACGCGCTCGACGATGCCGACGAGGCCGGGGCGCAGCAGCGGCTCACCGCCGGTGAAGCGGACCTCGGTGATACCGAGCGAGGTCACGGCGATGTCGATCAGCCGGACGATCTCATCGTCCGTGAGCAGATCGGGCTTGGCCAGCCACTGCAGGCCCTCTTCCGGCATGCAGTACGTGCAGCGCAGATTGCAGCGGTCGGTGAGTGACACCCGCAGGTCAGTGGCCACTCGGCCAAAGGTGTCGACAAGCACGGTGGGCCCCCTCCCCAGAAACGGAAACGCGTACGCAACCGAGCGTACGCGACACCTGTGACACCCACAGGGGCCGATTACCACGAGGTGGGAAGGGGCCCGGTCGTAGATCCCTACGATCCCTGCGACCGGGCCCCCGGCGCGCGTACCCCCGCTGCGCGGACGCCTCCCTGCGCGGACGCCTCCCGATGGAGCTCAGTGGGCCCCGAATCCGGTGAGGGACCTGACTTCCAGCTCGGCGTACTTGTCCTGGTCGGGCTCGTCGGACGAGAGCAGCGAGCCCAGCCAGCCGAGCAGGAATCCCAGCGGGATGGAGATCAGGCCGGGGTTCTCCAGCGGGAACCAGGCGAAGTCGGCGCCCTTGAACATCGAGGTGGGCTTCCCGGAGACGACCGGTGAGAAGAGGACCAGCACCACGGAGGAGACGAGACCCCCGTAGATGGACCAGAGGGCGCCGCGGGTGGTGAACCTCTTCCAGAAGAGGCTGTAGAGCAGGGTCGGCAGATTGGCGGAAGCGGCGACCGCGAAGGCGAGGGCGACCAGACCCGCGACGTTCAGATCGCGGGCGAAGGCGCCCAGCACGATGGCGACGGCGCCGATCGCGACGGTGGCCCAGCGGGCCGCGCGCATCTCCTCCTTCTCGGTGGCCTTCCCCTTGCGGATGACGTTGGCGTAGGTGTCGTGCGCGAACGACGACGAGGAGGCCAGGGTGAGCCCGGCGACCACCGCGAGGATGGTGGCGAAGGCCACCGCTGAGATCACCGCGAGCAGGACCGGCCCTCCGGTGGAGCCGGCGCCGCCGCCGATCTCCAGGGCCGCGAGCGGGGCCGCCGTGTTCCCCGCCGGGTTGGACGCGATGATGTCGGCGGGTTTGAGCAGGGCGGCGGCGCCGAAACCGAGCACGATCGTCATCAGGTAGAAGGCGCCGATGATGCCGATCGCCCAGTTCACCGACTTGCGGGCGGCCTTGGCCGTCGGCACGGTGTAGAAGCGGATCAGGATGTGCGGCAGGCCGGCGGTGCCGAGCACCAGGGCGATGCCGAGCGAGATGAAGTCCAGCTTGGAGGTCCCCGACGCGCCGTACTTGAGGCCGGGTTCCAGGAACGCTTTCCCCTTGCCGCTGTGGGACGCGGCCGAGCCCAGCAGGTCGGAGACGTTGAAGTGGAATTTCAGCAGGATCAGGAACGTGATGAGGACGGTCCCGGCGATCAGCAGGACGGCCTTGACCATCTGGACCCAGGTGGTGCCCTTCATCCCGCCGATCGTGACGTACACGATCATCAGGACACCGACCAGCGCGACGATGGCGATCTTCCCCGCGTCGCTGGTGATGCCGAGCAGCAGCGAGACCAGGACTCCCGCGCCCGCCATCTGCGCCAGCAGATAGAAGATCGAGACGACGATGGTGGAGGCTCCGGCCGCGGTACGGACGGGGCGCTGGCGCATCCGGTAGGCGAGGACGTCGCCCATCGTGTAGCGGCCCGAGTTGCGCAGCGGTTCGGCGACAAGCAGCAGCGCGACCAGCCAGGCGACCAGGAAGCCGATCGAGTAGAGGAAGCCGTCGTAGCCGAAGAGGGCGATGGCGCCCGCGATGCCGAGGAACGAGGCGGCCGACATGTAGTCGCCGGAGACCGCGAGCCCGTTCTGCAGCGCGGAGAACTGCCGGCCGCCCGCGTAGAAGTCGGCGGCGCTCCTGGTGCGGCGTCCCGCCCAGACGGTGATGACGAGCGTGGCGGCGACGAAGACCGCGAACAGGGTGATGATCAGGGGCCGGTGCTGGGTGGTCGCCGATGCGGCGAGCTGGACGGCGGGGCTCATGAGCCGCCCTCCATACGGGACTTGATCGCGGCTCCCCGGGGGTCGAGCCGGTTCGCGGCGTGCCGCGAGTAGAGCCACGCGATGAGGAACGTGGTGAGGAACTGGCCGAGGCCGAGGACCAGGGCCACATTGATGTTGCCGACGAGCCTGGTGCCCATGAAGCCGCCCGCGTAGCTCGAAAGCAGCACGTACAGCAGGTACCAGGCGACGAAGGCGACGGTCAGCGGGAAGGCGAAGGAGCGGTGGGCGCGGCGCAGTTCGCCGAACTCCGCGCTCTGCTGCACCTCGGTGAACGTCCCGGCCGGGGCCCGGCCGGGACCGGCGCGCGTTCCGCCCGGGGTCTGCGGTGCATCGGTGGCCACGGATTCTCCTCGCGACGTACGGACGGTGAGTGGACTGCCGGAGGTCCGCTGTTCCGGGCCTCCGGACAGGGGCACGGCGCGCGGGGCCGAGTGGTTCAACGCCCGGCCCTTTCCGTCAGGACGCCGGGCCCTTTCCGTCGGAATGCCCGGCCCTCCCTGTCGGACCGCTTGACGGGCGCGGCGGGACGGGGTGCGCTTCACTGGTCGGACGGACGCCCAACTGCGTTCCGCAGCAGGGCGGTTGCTACGGATGATGTGGAGGATCCATGGTTCATCTGAGATCCGGGCGGGCGCGTGCACTCGCGCTGCCCGCAGGACTGGCCCTCGTCGCCTCGCTCTGCCTCCTGCCGGGCACGGCCACCGCGGAGCAGGGCGGCGCCGCCCCCGCGCACGCCCCGGCCCCCGGGACGGGCCCGGCTCTGTCGTACGTCGTGAACACCGGGACCGGTCACCGTGCCACGGCCTCGGCGGAGCGGGCCGTCACCCGGGCGGGCGGCTCGGTGGTCATGGCGTACGAGGAGGTGGGCGTGGTGGTGGCGCACGCGTCCGGGCCGGACTTCGCGAAGACCCTGCGCAGGGTCAGGGGGATCGATTCGGTGGGTGCGACCCGTACCGCGCCGCTGCCTGCCGGTGCCGCCAAGAAGGATGCCGCCGCCAAGAAGACCGAGGCGCCGCTGGAGCTCACGGCCCGGCAGCGGGCGGCGGCAGCGGCGAAGGCCGCCCCGGGCGAGGACCCGATGGAGCCGCTCCAGTGGGACATGCGGGCCATCAAGGCGGACCAGGCCCATGAGCGGACGCTCGGCAGCCGTGCTGTCACGGTCGCGGTGATCGACACGGGTGTCGACGACACCCACCCGGACATCGCCCCCAACTTCGACCGCGGGGCGTCGGCGGACTGCGGCACGGGCAAGCCCGACACCACGGACGGCGCCTGGCGGCCCACCGCGGACGAGAGCCCGCACGGCACCCATGTGGCGGGCGAGATCGCGGGCGCGCGGAACGGCATCGGCATCACCGGGGTGGCGCCCGGCGTGCGGGTGTCGGGCATCAAGGTCGGCACGGCCGCCGGCTTCTTCTACACGGAGGCCGTCGTCTGCGCCTTCGTGTGGGCCGCCGACCATGGCGCCGATGTGACCAACAGCAGCTACTTCACCGACCCGTGGTACTTCAACTGCACGTCCGACCCGGACCAGAAGGCCCTGGTCGAGGCCGTCACCCGGGCGACGCGGTACGCGGAGCGCAAAGGCACGGTCAATGTCGCGGCGGCGGCCAACGAGGGGTTCGACCTCGCGTCGCACCGCGTCACCGACCCGCTGAGCCCGGACGACGGCACGGCGGTCTCCCGCACGGTGGACCCGACGGCCTGCCCGGACATCCCCGCGCAGCTGCCGGGCGTCGTCACCGTGGCCGCGACGGGCACCAAGGACCTCAAGTCCTCGTACTCCAACTACGGCCTCGGGGTCGTCGACATCGCCGCGCCCGGCGGCGACTCGGCCACGTACCAGCCGCCCGCGCCGCCTGCCACCAGCAGCGCGGTACTCGGCCCGGTGCCGGGCGGCGGCTATGCCTACATGGCCGGTACGTCGATGGCGTCTCCGCATGTCGCCGGAGTGGCGGCCCTGATCAAGTCCCGTCATCCGCACGCCTCGCCCGCCCAGGTCAAGGCGCTGCTGTACGCCGGGGCCGACCGGCTCACCTGCCCGAGGCCGTACCCGGTCGACGCCGACGGTGACGGGAAGCCCGACGCGGTCTGCGAGGGCGGCGGCAGCCACACCAGCTTCTACGGGGCGGGCCTGGCGGACGCGCTGCACGCGGTCACCCGGTAGCCCTGCGGAGGACGGGCCGGGCGGGGCGGTGGGGCGGCCGGCGCGGCGGTGGGGCGAACGGCGCCCGGCGGGGCGAGGGCGGACGGCGCCCGGGGCGAGGGCGGACGGCGCCCCGCCCGCCGGACCGCCGGACCGCCCCGCCCGGCTCGCCGCCGGACCGCCGGGCCGGTGCCTACTTCACCAGGACCTTGAGCGCGGTGCGCTCGTCCATCGCCCGGTAGCCCTCCGGCACCTCGTCCAGGGCGACGGTGCGGTCGAAGACCGGTGACGGGTCGATGGTCCCGTCCAGTACGTCGGCGAGCAGTTCGGGGATGTAGCTGCGGACCGGGGCGACTCCGCCGCGCAGGGCGATGTTGCGGTTGAACATGTCGCTCAGGTCAAGACCGGTGCCGCTGCCGTGCGGGACACCGACATAACCGATGGCCCCGCCGTCCCGGGTGACGGCGACGGCCGTGGCCATCGACTGCTCGGTGCCGACGGCCTCGATCACCGCGTGCGCACCCTGGCCCCCGGTCAGCTCGCGCACCGCGGCGACGGCTTCGTCGCCGCGGACCGCGACGATGTCGGTGGCGCCGAAGGTCCGGGCGATGTCGGTGCGGACCTGGTGGCGGGCGGGCCGGCTATTTGAGAGGGGGCCGAGCCCCCCCCCCGGCCTTGACCCCCCCTGTCCCCACTGACAGGGACCCGAGCGAGGCCCGGGTGGTGGCGGGCGGGACGCCCGGCCCGCG
>NZ_JBHYWP010000174.1:0-7113 GCF_042751845.1 Streptomyces sp. NPDC059398
GCGACCACCGGTACGGCGACCACCGACGCGGCGACCAGTCACACAGCGACCACCGGCACCGCCGCAGGCCACCGTATGCGCCGCCGATGGCGTCCCGTGCTCGCGACCGCGGTCGCGGTGGCGGCGATCGGCGGGGGAGCCGCCCCGCTGAACGCGGGCGGCATCGGGGGGAACAACGACGGCGACAAGGGCAAGCACCTCGTGGCGCCGGCTGCCGCGCTTCCGGACGGTTTCAGGTCGTGGCGCACGACCGTGCAGGGCGGCCGCAAGGACATCCCGGACGAACTTCGCTGTGTCGCGCACGGCGACGCGCTGTTCTGCGGGGGAGGCGGCGTGGTCGCGACGCGGATCAGGGCATCGGACGGGTCGCGGGTGTGGACAGCGAAGAGTCCGGGCGTCCCGGTCCAGGGCATGCATCTGGTGGGCGCCACCGACGACACGGTGCTCGGTTACCGCTTCGCCCCCGAGGGCACACCGCAGAACTCCACCAGTGAGGTCGTGGCCCTCGACGCGCGCAGCGGCCGGGAGTTGTGGTCCACGCCGTCCGGCGCCCAGTCGCAGGCTGTCACCGGGCGGAGTCAGGACGCTCTGGTGGTCGGCTCAACCGTCGTGACGGTCGACGCCTCCGACTCCCGCTTCGAGACCCGGGACGCGCACAGCGGCAAGGTCGCCCGGACAACACCGTTCCCGGCGGGCAAGCAGTGCGCTCCGGTCGCGGTGGGCGCGCAGCTCTTCGCGATGTGTGCGCCGGTCGGGGAGATCAACGACCTGAAGGTGCGCCACTCCGCCCTGTACCCCGTCGACCGGGCATCGGGGGCGCTGGGCAGGCCCATCGCGGTCAGGGGCCCCGCCGTGCCGGTGGGCGTCGCCGACGGCAGGCTCGTCCTCCTCCAGGAGCACATGGAGGGCGCGGCGCTGGCCGGTTACGACGGGGTGGCGCGGGTCGACCCGGCCTCGCGGAAGGTCACGTACTCCCGGCTGGCCAGGACGTACGAGGGGACTCCCGGTATGGCGGACGGCACCGTCTGTGTGAGCGGGCAGACCGGTCTCGTCTCGGCGTTCGACCCCGCGACCGGCCGGAAGAAGTGGTCACGGCAGACGGCTGTGGAGGGTGCGTCGGGTCCGGTGGCCGGAGGCGGCGCGCTGTACTTCAGCTCGGCCACCGGCCGGGTGGTCGCCCTCTCGCCCCAGGACGGGAAGCCGCTCTGGTCGACGGACCCGCGGGCCGACGGTTCGACGGGGGAGCAGGGCGCGAGCCCGCGTGTGACCGTGGCGGGGCGTGCGGTGGTCGTCGCCGCCGCCCGGAACACGCTCTTCGCCTTCGACGCGCGGAAGCCGCCCAGGTCCGGCTGACCGGGGCGGCACCGGCCGCTGACAGCCCCTCGGGTGCGGATGCCTCAGTGTCCGTCCGCTCGATCCGGCGGCGCTTCAGAAGGGTTCGCCGGGGCAGGGGGCCGCGACCGCACGGATCCCGACCAGCGTTTCAGGGCCGGCGAGTCCGCCGATGCCGGGCTGGGCTCGGCTGCCGGTCTGCGGCTGCACTTCAGGCGAGGCTCACCACCCCCACCACCCCCGGTGCACCTTCATGCGCTGGCCTCCGTGGCGCGGGCCGCCTCCGAACAGAGATGAATAGGGTGGAGCCCATGTCCACCACAACGCCCAGTCAGCCGCCCGCCGTTGACCCCGCAGAGCTGCTCGCGGACCCGCACGCGGTGTACGCACGGCTCCGCGAGGCCGGACCCGTCCACCGCGTCGCCGGAACGGACGGGCTTCCGGCCTGGCTGGTCACGCGCTACGACGACGTACGCCAGGCCCTCGCCGACCCCCGGCTCTCCCTCGACAAGCGCCATGCCAAGCCCGGCGGCTACCGCGGGCTCTCGCTGCCGCCGGCGCTGGACGCGAACCTGCTCAACATGGACCCGCCGGACCACACCCGCATCCGGCGCCTGGTGTCCCGGTCGTTCACCCCGCGCCACATCGCCCGCCTGCGCGAACCCATCAGGGAGACCGCTCACTCGCTGCTCGACGCCATCGAACCCCACGGTCGCGCCGACCTGATCGCCTCCTACGCCGCACCAATGCCGATCACCGTGATCTGTGATCTGCTCGGCGTGGCCCCACACGACCGCCGGGACTTCCGGTCATGGACCGACGCCCTCATCGCTCCGGACCCGGCGGAACCGGGCAAGGCGAAGGAGGCCGTCCGCAGCATGCTGGCCTTCTTCACCCAGCTGATCGCCGACAAGCACGCCACGCCTGCCGACGACCTGCTCTCCGCCCTGATCGCCGTACGCGACGACACGGACCGGCTGAGCGAGGACGAGCTCATGTCCCTGTCCTTCCTGATCCTTTTCGCCGGGTACGAGAACACCGTCCACCTGATCGGAAACTCCACCCTGGCCCTGCTCGGCAACCCCGGCCAACTGGACGCGCTCCGTGCCGATCCCGGCCTGCTGGGCGGTGCGGTCGAGGAGCTGGCCCGCTACGACGGTCCCGTGCCCCTGGCCATCCGGCGCTTCCCCACCGAGGACATCACCATCGGCGGGGTCGGTGTCCCGGCCGGTGAGACCGTCCTGCTGTCCCTGGCCGCCGCGCACAGGGACCCGCGCCGCTTCACCGATCCCGACCGGCTCGACATCGGCCGTGACACCACCGGGCATCTCGCCCTCGGTCACGGCATCCACTACTGCATCGGCGCACCGCTGGCCCGGATGGAGACCGAGATCGCTCTCTCCGTACTCCTCGACCGTTTCCCCGCGCTGGCCCTGGACGTCGCCCCGGACGAACTGCGGTGGCGACCGTCGATGCGCGCCCGCGGGCTACTGGCCCTGCCGGTGCGCTACTGACCACGAGGCAGCCCTCCGCCACCACGGGCGGGCCGCTGCGCCCGGTCGGCGAGACCGAACTGCCGGCCGCCGCGCCGACCGGATGCGCGCCGACGCCCGTGCGGCCCTGGCCTGGCTGACCGCCGAAGCGCTGTTCGGCCGGGGCCGCGCCTGTGTGCGAGCGGCAGCACCGGTGCCTCGCAAGGGGTAGCGAGCGCGAACCCACCCGGCCCGGCGGCTCACCGGGCCCTTGCGGACCGGGCCGGTCGGTACGGCCCACCCCTCTTGACGCTGCATCAACTCCCTTCTACGGTGACGCACCATCGGCATTACATCGATGCAAAGCGCCAACCCAGGGGCATGAAGAGCGGTGCCGCCGACGTCCGTACGCAGTTCCGCGCACCACCCCTTCGCATTCCGCCCCTCGTAGTCCCCCCACAGTGCGAAAGCGGTCCGCCGAGAAGGAGCCCCTCATGCGCACGCAACACCACAGAACCGCAAGCCCCTTGCGCCTCCTGCGTCTGCTCGGGGTGCTGACGGCGTTCGGCCTGATCCTGGCCTGCACGGGCGCTGTACGGCCCGCCACCGCCGCGGCGGCCCCGCAGCACACGTCCGCAGCCGCCCCGCGGACCACCACGGCGCCGGCCCCGATGGCCACCGCCACGGGTACGTTCCGCAATCCGCTCAACACCGGCCCGGACCCGTTCATGACGTACTGGAACGGGAACTACTACCTGACCACCACGCAGGGCAACAGCATCCGCATGTGGCGCTCGCCGTCCCTCAGCACCCTGCTCACCGCCGACCCCGTCACCGTCTGGACCGACAGCGACAGCTCACGGAACCAGGGCATCTTCGCCCCCGAGTTCTACCGCTTCGGCAACCGCTGGTACCTCTACTACACCGCTGACGACGGCGTCGACGACCACCACCGGATCTACGTCGCGGAGTCCGACGCCGACGACCCGGCGGGCTCCTACCACTTCAAGGCGGAACTGGCGCCGCCCAACCACGCGTCCGACTTCGCCATCGACCCCGGCATCCTCCAGCACAACGGCCGCCTCTACCTGGCCTACAGCGGTATCAACCAGTACCAGCACAACGGGCTGAACCTCGCGCCCCTGTCGAATCCGTACACCGTCTCGGGCGACGCGGTCGCCATCGACGGGGCCGGCGGCTGCCCCGAGGTCCGTGAGGGGCCGGAGTTCCTCTACCGCAACGGACGCACCTGGATGACCTACTCCACCTGCGACACCGGGAAGCCGGACTACCAGATCTGGATGATGTCCCTGCCCTCCGACGCCGACCCGCTGGTGCCAGGCAACTGGACGCAGCATCAGGGCCCGGTCTTCTCCCGCGCGGACGACCACGGGGTCTTCGGCCCCGGCCACCACACGTTCTTCCGGTCGCCGGACGGCACCGAGGACTGGATGGCGTACCACGCCAAGACCACATCGGCCAACACCTACAGCGACCGCACCACCCGCGCGCAGCGCATCGGCTGGAACGCCGACGGGAGCCCCGACCTCGGCCGCCCGCTCGCGACGGGCGCCACCCAGGACCTCCCCTCGGGTGACCCCGGCCCCGGCGCCTACTGGATCAACGACGACGGCCGCTCCAACGGCGACGGGACCGTCGCCTACACCGGTTCCTGGAACTCCGGTACGGGCTGCGCCGCCCAGTGCTTCTGGGGCGACGACCACTGGAGCGACGGCGCGGGAAACACCGCCACGTACACCTTCACCGGCACCCGGATCGCCCTGCTCTCCGTCCGTGACACCGGCAACGGCTACGCGAGCCTGAGTATCGACGGCGGCGCCGCGAAGCGGCTGGACTACTACGGCGCGATCCGCACCGGCGAGACGCTCCAGTTCATCAGCCCGAAGCTGCCCTACGGGAAGCACACGCTCCGGGTGCAGGTGACCGGGGAGCATGACGGGCAGTCCCAGGCGTCCTACGTGAGTGTGGACCGGGCGGAGGTCTATGTGAACTGACGCCCGCGGGGAACGGAAGGAGGGGTACGGGAACATCCGGTTCCCGTACCCCTCCGGTGCGAGCCCGGTGCGAGCCGATCAGCGGCCCGCCGCACCGGGGCTCAGCTCAGTGCAGGGTGAACTTCTGTGCCGCCGCGCCGTTGCAGTCCCAGATCCGCAGATGGGTGCCGTTGGCGGTCGCGCCGTTGGGGGAGTCGAGACAGCGGCCCGACTGGGGGTTGAACAGCGAGCCGTCGGAGCGCTGCTGCCAGACCTGCCCGCCGACCCCGTTGCAGTCCCACAGTTCGACCCCGGTGCCGTTGGCCGTGCCGTTGCCGTCGATGTCCAGGCATCTGCCGATCGTGCTCAGGGAGCCGTTGGTGTGGTGATGCCAGTACTGGTCCTCGGCGTAGGACTGGCAGTTCCACAGCTGGACGGCGGCGCCGTTGGTGCCGGTGTCGTCCGCCGCGACATCGACACACTGGCCGCCAGGACCGGTGATGGTGCCCTGGGGTCCGTTGGGTACGTCCGTCTCGCCCGAGTAGCCGGCCGAGACGACATTGGCCTGTACGGCGTTCTCGGCCGCGTCGGTCGGGTAGCCCGCGACCATCACCCCTTCGAAGAAGGTGCCCATGTTCCAGTTGCTGTTGTCCCCGCCCGTGCCGAGGATGATCCCGCCCTCCTGGTGCATCGGTGCGTAACCGCCGCGGGTCGGCAGGGCGCCGTCCCACCAGGTGGAGAGGGACCCGGACTGTGCGTTGGCGCCCTTGAGCGCGTACGTCGTCTGCCCGTTGTTCTTGAGCATGGCCGTCACATACGGGCTCTTGTTCCCGGCGTTCCTGGTGTTGGAGCCGTTGTCGCCCTGGAACATGCCGTTCTCCATGTCCGCCTCGACCCAGGGGCCCGAGCCGGTGCACGGCTGGAAGTAGCACGTGGTGGCGATGGACACCGCGTCCATATGGCCGTTGCCGGTGTCGGCCGGGGTGCTCTCGGCGTTGCCGTAGTCGAAGCAGCAGGCGGAGCCCACATGGGTGCCGCTGGCCACCATGTAGGCGCCTTCGGCCCGGCCGTTGACGGCGGTGCCGGATGCCGCCCCGTCGGAGCGGTATCCGACGCCGGGTGAGATCCAGATGCCGTACACCTTGTGGCCGCCGGCCGTGACCGCGATCTCGCTGGCGTCGGCCCCGCGGTCGGCGCCCATGCCGGAGGTGCCGGCCGGGCCCGGGACGAGGTCGTTGTGGCGCGAGGTCTGGTCGTAGACCTTGGTGATGCGGCAGGTGGTGTCCTGGCAGAACGTGTCCTGCTGGGCGGCGTTGGCGTAGCCGCCCTGACTGAGCAGGCCGATGTCCGACCGGGCGCCGTCCGAGGCCCGGGTGACCTGGTAGAGGGGCCCGTTGTACGAGGACAGCAGGGCGCGTGTGGTGCTGTGCGCCGCGACGCACGGGGTACCGGCGGCGCCGTAGGTGTCGCAGGGCAGCGAACCGGCCGCCTGTGACGCCGATGGCAGTCCGATCAGGGCGCCGAGGACGAGCCCGAGAGCTGCCACGGCGGACAGCAGAAGTCTGCGGAGACGCGGAGCCGGGGCCCCCGCGGGGCGGTGGGAACCGGGTTCCGCTGCGGCGTATCTCTTTTCGCGCATGGTGTGCTCCCAGTGGTTGTGGTGGGGATCGGAGCTCAACCTGCCGATGCGGCACAGGAGTTCATGCCGCTCGACGCCTTCGCCGGGAAGCTACGCGCACGCACCGTCGACGTCAATATTTGTTGCTTTGGCTTTTTTTCCATCCTTGTAACGGGTCAGAATCTGTTGACTTTCGTGTGGGAGAGGCGGAGGGGAGTCAGGTTCGCCGCCGTGGCTACCGTTGCCCCAGCACCCCGCAGAACCGACCTCTGGAGACCCCCGTGCCCGTACCCCTCGGCGACGACGTGGTGGCGCTGCTGCGCCGCCCCAGCACCTGCTACATCGCCACGACGATGCCCGACGGCTCACCCCAGCTCACGCAGACCTGGGTCGACACCGACGGCGAGTACGTTTTGATCAACAGCGTCGAGACGCATCAGAAGACCCGGAACATCGCGCGCGACCCACGGGTGGCCGTCGCGGTCGCCGACCCCGCGGAGCCCGCCTCCTACGTCCAGATCCGCGGCCGTGTGGTGCGGGTGACCACCGAGGGGGCGGTCGACCACATCGAGGCGCTCGCGCAGAAGTATCTCGGCGGCCCCTACCCGTGGTTCGGCGGCCGCGACCAGGTGCGGGTGATCTATGTGATCGAGCCCGAGCGGGTCAGCAGCCCCCGCGGCTGACGGGCCACGGGGGC
>NZ_JBHYWP010000175.1:0-2238 GCF_042751845.1 Streptomyces sp. NPDC059398
GCCTCTCACTCGTACGGGAAGGACAGCCCGGTACCGGACGGACGGGCGGAACGCGTCAGCCGGCCCGGTGGTCGGCCGCCGCGAGCAGCGCCGTGTCCGCGTTGTCGGAGAACACCCCGTCGATGCCGGTCGCGAAGTACGCCCGGAACGCGCCGAAGGCATCCCCGTAGGCGTTCGGGTCGCTTCCGCGCCGGAAGTCCGCCGGCAGGAAGGTGTTCTCGTTGCGCATCGTGTACGGGTGGAGGACCAGGCCCTGCGCATGGGCGTCCCGTACCAGGGTGGTCGGTTCGGTGAGCCGCCCGTCGTGGTCCTTCGGGATGACCGAGTCGAGCGTGGGCCCGATGCCCCTGGCATAGGAGGCGATCCACTTCAGCCCGGCCGGGGTCTGCAGGTCGGCGACCGTGCGCGGGTCCCCCGACTGTACGAAGTCCCAGGGCCGGCTCGCCGGATCGGAGAGCAGCACGATGCCCGGGGTCCCGGCGAGCCGGGCGAGGCGCTGGATGGAGCCCGGCTCGAAGGACTGGACGAACTGCGGGGAACCGCGGCGGTCCCGGCCGTACTTGCGCAACAGCGCGACGAGGCGCTCCTCAAGACCGAGGCCGAGCCCGCGGAAGTAGGTGGGGTGTTTGGTCTCGGTGTGCAGCCAGACCGGCCTGCCGCGTCTGCGGCCCTCCCGCTCCGCCCAGCGCAGAACCTCTTCGAAGGTGGGGACGGGCCAGCGGCCGTCGTAGAGGGTGTTGTGCTGGCGGGTGGCCGGAATGCGCTCCTTGGCGCGGAGCGTCCTGAGCTCGGCGAGGGTGAAGTCCTCGGTGAACCAGCCGGTGACCGCGGTCCCGTCGACCGACTTCGTGGTCCTGCGGTCCGCGAACGCGGGGTGGGCGGAGACATCGGTGGTGGCGCTGATGTCGTTCTCGTGGCGGCAGACGAGATGCCCGTCGCGGGTCGGCACCACGTCCTGTTCGATGATGTCGGCTCCCAGGTCGAGAGCGTGCTGGTACGAACCGAGCGTGTGCTCGGGGCGGTAGCCGGCCGTACCGCGGTGTCCGATGACCGCGGGCACCGGGAGGTCCCGGTACGAGTCGCCGTGGCCGCCCGGTGCGCCGTGGCCGGAGCCCGGGGCCGCGGCGCTCGCCGTACCGGGGATCCCGAGCGCGGCCGTACCGAGCACCGCCGCGCCGAGCAGTGTGCGCCGTCCGGGTCCTGTCCGTCCGTCTTTCGGCATGGGCACTCCTCGCTGTGATGTCTCGCACCTGTCAACGCTGAAGGGCCCGATGGTAGGGAGTTGGGCCTAACGTGGGGTGGAACCGCGCACAACACGGCTCGAACTCGCGGCAGCGTCCCGTACCAATGGGGTGAACCCGATGTGCGCCGTACCACGGCGCGCGAGTACCGTACCGACCTGCACATACTTCACCGTGGCCGCCCGGCCCCGACTCCGGAGGAACCGTTGTCCCGACTCGCACTCATCAAGGCAGTGCTCGGACCGATCATGCGTCTGATGTTCCGCCCGCGGGTGGAGGGCGCCGAGAACATCCCCGGGACGGGTCCGGTCATCCTCGCCGGCAACCACCTGACGTTCATCGACTCGATGATCATGCCGATCTGCCTCCAGCGGCAGGTCTTCTTCATCGGCAAGGACGAGTACGTCAAGGGCAAGGGGCTGAAGGGCCGTCTGATGGCCTGGTTCTTCACCGGTGTCGGGATGATCCCGGTGGACCGCGACGGCGGACGCGGCGGTGTCGCGGCCCTCATGACCGGCCGCCAGGTGCTGGAGGAGGGCAAGGCGTTCTCCATCTACCCGGAGGGCACCCGCTCCCCCGACGGGCGGCTGTACCGGGGGCGTACGGGGATCGCGCGGCTCACGCTGATGACGGGCGCCCCGGTGGTGCCGTTCGCGATGATCGGCACGGACAAGCTCCAGCCCGACGGCTCCGGCCTGCCGCGGCCCGGGAAGGTCACCGTCCGCTTCGGTGAGCCGATGGAGTTCTCGCGTTACGACGGCATGGACCGCGACCGCTATGTGCTGCGCGCGGTCACCGACTCGGTGATGGCCGAGGTCATGCGCCTCTCCGGTCAGGAGTACGTCGACATCTACGCCACGAAGGCGAAGGCCGCCTGACCCGGCGCCACTGGCATACGGCCGACCGCCGCCCCCCGGCCCGGGCCGCGGGCGGCGGCCCCCCCTCCCCCCCCGCCCCGCGCCCCCCCCCCCCCGACCCCCCCGCCGCCGCCCCCCCC
>NZ_JBHYWP010000175.1:2248-6804 GCF_042751845.1 Streptomyces sp. NPDC059398
TCGATCTGCGCGGCGGCCGGCCCCCCCGCCCCGCCCCGCGTCGCTGGGGGGGGGCCCCCCCGGCTTGGCGGGGGGGCCCCCCTCCGCCATGTGCGGCCCGGGGCCGGGCGCACCGAGTGTCGCATCCGCCGTGCCGCGGGCGTACCGCATGCCGTGCCCTGTGCCCTGTCACATGTCGAGCTTCTGCCCCCTGAGCAGGAACCACGAGGTGACCGCGGTGGCGAACAGGACGACGGAGCCGACCGCGGCCGCCGCCTGGAAGCCGTGGGTGAAGGCCTCCTGCGCGGAGGAGAGCAGCACGGCGCCCTGGTCGTGCGGGAGGGTCTTCGCCGCCTCGACGGCGCCGCCGAGCGACTCATGGGCCGCGGCGGCCGCCTCGGGCGAGACCCCGTGCGGGATGGAGAAGCCCCGGTAGATCCCGGTGACCACCGAACCGAGCAGGGCGATCCCCAGGGCCGTGCCCAGTTCGTACGCGGTCTCGGAGACCGCGGACGCCGCGCCCGCCTGGTCCTTGGGAACGCTGGAGAGCAGTACGTCGGAGGTGACGGTGAAGGCCAGTCCGGCCCCGAGGCCGCCGAAGAACAGGGCAAGTCCCAGGCCCACCACCCCGGTGGACGCGCTGACCCACACACAGCCCGCGAGGGCCACAGCGACCGCCGCCAGACCGCCGGCCACCGCGCTGCGCACCGATGCCCTGCGCGCCGCCCACCCGGCCAGCAGCCCGGTGGCGACCGCCCCCACGGCGGCCGGGAGTTCGATCAGTCCGGCGGCCAGCGGGGAGCGGCCCTGCACCAGCTGGAGGAACTGCGAGAGGAAGAAGACCAGGCCGGAGAGGCCGAGGATGGTCAGCAGATCGGCGAGGACCGCCCCGGAGAAACCGCGGTGGTGGAAGAGCCGCATGTCGAGGAGCGGCGATTCCAGGGTCAGCTGGCGGCGGGCGAACCAGAACAGGGCCAGCACACCGACGACCGCGGCCGCCAGGTTGTCCCAGTGGAAGCCGTTGGCCGCCGCCTCCTTCACCGCGTACACCACCCCCATCACTCCGACCAGCGAGAGGCCCACGCTGGGCAGGTCCCACGGGCCCGGGTGGGGGTCGCGCGACTCCGGCAGCACCCGGACGCCGACCAGGACGAGCAGCAGCATCACCGGCAGGTTGATGAGGAAGACCGAGCCCCACCAGAAGTTCTCCAGCAGGAACCCGCCGACCACCGGCCCGACCGCCGTACCGGCCGACGCGGCCGCGCCCCAGATCCCGACGGCCAGGCTGCGCTCCTTCGGGTCGTGGAAGATGTTGCGGATCAGCGCGAGGGTGGACGGCATGAGGGTGGCGCCCGCGATACCGAGCAGCGCCCTGGCGGCGATCATCATCTCGGGGCTGTTCGCATAGGCGTTCAGGACGGAGACCCCGCCGAAGGCGACCGCGCCGCTGAGCAGCAGCTTCTTGCGGCCGATGCGGTCGCCGAGGCTCCCCATCGAGACCAGCAGTCCCGCGATGACGAACGAGTAGATGTCGCCGATCCACAGCAGCTGGGTGCCCGAAGGCTTGAGGTCCTCGCTCAGGAAGGGGGTCGCCAGGCCGAGGACCGTCGCGTCGACGGCGACCAGCAGCACGGCGAGGACGAGAACGGCGAGGGCGAGCCAGCGGCGGGGGCTGCGAGCGGCCCCGGATTCGTCCGTCCGCCGGGTGGTACCGGTCATTGCTCCACGCTCCGTTGTGCTCCGCCGAGCAGCAACTCGGCGATCATGTAAGAGAAATCCTTGGCTGCGACCCGGCCGTCCTGTATCGCCCAGGCGCAGGTGCCGATGAGTCCGTACAGCGCCTCGGTCAGCCATGCGGGGGTCAGGTCGATCCGGAACTCCCCGGCCTCCTGGCCGCGCCGGAAGAGAGCCGAGACCCGGGCGTCGAGCCGGTCCCAGCCCTCGTTCACCCCCTCGCCCTCGAAGAGTTCGTTCTCCGTGACGAGGAAGGCGAGCAGCCCGGCGGCCGGCTCGACCTCGGCGATGAGGCGCCGCAGCGCCTCCACGGCCGGTCCCTCGTCGGTCCTGGCCGCGTCGATCGCCGCTTCGAACTCCGCGATCCCGTACTCCTCCAGGGCCCTGACCAGCGCGTCGCGGCCCGCGAAATGCCGGTGGAGGGTGGCCCTGCCGATTCCGGCAGCCCTGGCGACCTCGTCCATGGTGGCGGTCGCCTTGCGGGTGAGCAGGGTGGCGGCGGTGCGCAGCACCTGGTCCCGGTCGACAGTCATGAGACAACCATAACCACAATGAGACAGCAATGTCTCACACGGGGCAGTGACGTAGCACCCAGTAGCATGAGCGCGATATGCCGGTTCGACGGAACCCGGGCGGGGGCCCGACGGAGCTTCGACGGGACTTCGACGGGAACGTCGGCCGTACTTGGACCGGACCGACCGGACCGACCAGACCGACCGGGCCGACCGGACTGACCGGCCTTCGACCGATCAAGGAGCGGTTCGTGCGAGACATCGCTGTGTTCAGCGGGAGCGCCCACCCCGAACTGGCCGAGGAGGTCACCGCGCATCTGGGAGTGCCCCTGAGCCCGGTGCGGGTCAACCGGTTCGCCAACGACTGCCTGGAGGTACAGCTCCAGGCCAACTGCCGCGAACGCGACGTCTTCCTGATCCAGCCCCTGGTCGCCCCGGTGCAGGAGCACCTCGTCGAGCTGCTGCTGATGTGCGACGCGGCCCGCGGCGCCTCGGCCGGCCGGATCACCGTGGTGATGCCGCACTACTCCTACGCCAGGTCCGACAAGAAGGACGCGCCGCGGATCTCCATCGGGGGGCGGCTGGTGGCCGATCTGCTGGTGAACTCCGGGGCGGGCCGGGTGCTGGCGCTGACCCTGCACTCTCCCCAGGTGCACGGGTTCTTCTCCGTCCCGGTCGACCATCTGCACGCGCTGCGCGAACTGGCCGAGCACTTCCGCGGCCACGACCTCTCGCACACCACGGTCGTCTCGCCGGACCTCGGCAACGCCAAGGAGGCCGCGGCCTTCGCCCGGATGCTGGGCGTACAGGTGGCGGCCGGTGCCAAACAGCGCTTCGCCGACGACCGGGTGGCCATCAGCTCCGTCATCGGCGAGGTCGCGGGTCGCGACATCATCGTCCTGGACGACGAGATCGCCAAGGGCAGTACCGTACTGGAACTCCTGGACCGGCTGCGCGAGTTGGGGGCCCGGTCGATCCGGGTGGCCTGTACGCACGGGCTCTTCGCCGCGGGAGCGCTGAAGCGGCTCGCGGCCCAGCCCGACGTGCTGGAGATCGTCTGCACCAACTCCGTGCCGATACCGCCCGGGGAGCGCACCGAGAAGCTCACCGTCCTCTCCATCGCCCCGGCGCTGGCCGAGGCGATGCGGCGGATCCACAACGGCGAGTCGGTGAGCGCGCTCTTCGACCCGTCCTGAGCCTGCACCCGGGGTTCAGGGCCAGAAGGTCAGTGCCAGGGGAGCTTCGCCCGCTGCTGCCAGTACGCGGCGGGCTCCTCCCGCAGTGCGGCAAGACGCTCCAGCTGCTCGTCCCCGAGGTCGGCCACCGCGGCGTGCAGATTGGCCGAGAGCTGTACGGCGGTCGCCGCCCCGGAGAGCACCACGGTCACCCAGGGACGGCGCAGGACCGCGGCCAGCGCGACGGCGTCAGGGGTGGTCCCGGTCTCCTCGGCGATGTCGCGCAGCACCGCCGGAGCGGCGGCGCCGGCGAGCCGGCCGTTGGCCACCGCCTCCTTGACGATCACGGAGACCCCTGCCTCGTGTGCCTCGGCCAGTGCTTCGCCCGCCGAGGGGTCCAGCAGGTTGTAGGTGCTCTGCACCGTACGGAAGAGCCGTTCGCCGTCGACGGTGACCTCCAGCGCGGCCCGGACGGTGTCCGCCTGGCCGGGGCCGCTGGTGGAGAACCCGACGGTCACGCCGTCCGCGGCCAGCTCCGCGAGCCGGGCGTGCAGTCCGGTGTCGGTGAGGGCCGGGCTGTCGGCGGTCAGGGAGTGGATCTGGTAGAGGTCGAGCCGGTCCCCCAGGAGCATCCCGGTCTCGGTGCGCTGCCGGTCGAAGGTGGCGGTGCTGTGGTCCTTGACCTCATGGGTCTCGGCATCGGTGCGCCAGTCCGCGGTGTACGTGTAGCCCCACTTGCTGCCGATCACGACGTCCTGGACGGCGGGCCTGGCGCGCAGCCAGTCGGCGAGGAACGACTCGGCGCGGCCGTAGGAGCGTGCGACGTCGAAGTAGCGCACGCCCTGCGCGTAGGCGGCGTCCAGGAGTTCATGCGTACGGGCGAGCAGGGCTTCCGGGGTGCGGTCGGCCGGCAGGTCCTGGCCGCGGCCGAGGTTGATGTAGCCCGGCCTTCCCACGGCTGCCAGGCCGAGTCCGATATGGGCCGTGGGGGTGGTCGCTGCCGTGAGGCGGGCGAAGGGCATCGGGGGCTCCCTGCGCGGGTCGGGGGATGCGGTCCCTGACACCCTTACCCACGATCGCGTACGACAGCGCCCGGCACCCGGATGGAGGTGCCGGGCGCCGGCGGAGACGAGGGGGCGGGGCGGTGGCGCGGGGG
>NZ_JBHYWP010000176.1:0-6341 GCF_042751845.1 Streptomyces sp. NPDC059398
GGTACTCCACCTCGCCGGTGAAGCACCCGTGGGGGGCCCCCCCCCCACGGGGGGGGCCGCCCCGCGCGCGGGGCCCCGCGCGGCACCCCGGCGGGGCGCCCGCCCCGCCCCCGCGGGGGGGGGGCGCCCGCCGCCGGGCGGGCGGCGGCCCGCGGCCCGCCGCGCCCCCCGGGCCCCCGCGGCCGCTTCGGCGGCCGTCAGCACGCCGGCCACCTGGGCGGCGGCGATCTCGCCCAGCCCCTGCCCGGCCACCGCGGCGGGGTGCACGCCGGCCGAGCGCCACAGCGCCGCGAGCGACACCAGCACCGCCCACAGCACCGGGTGGCGGACCTCGGGGCTGCCGAGCGCCGGGCTGTCCTCGCCGGCCCGCAGCACCTCGGTCAGCTTCCAGTCCACATGGGGCGCGAGGGCCTGCTCGCAGTCGGCGATCCGGTCGGCGAAGACCGGGGACTCGTCGAGCAGCGCGGCGGCCGCGTCCAGCCCGACGTCTCCGTCGCGGCTCCCGTACGAGGCGGCCGGGCCGGGGAAGACGAACACCGTCTTCCGGCCCGCCGTGGCCGTGCCGGTCACCACGTCCCTGGTCTGCACCCCCGCGGCGGCCACCGCGAGGCCCGCGAGCAGCGCGTCGCGGTCCGCGCCCTGCACCACGGCGCGGTGGTCGAAGGAGGTACGCGTGGTGGCCAGCGAGAAACCGATGTCCACCGGGTCCGTACCGGGCCGCTCCAGCAGGAACTGGCGCAGCCGCCCCGCCTGGGCCCGGAGCGCCTCCGGGGTCCGTGCGGAGAGCAGCCAGGGCACCACCGGCAGCGGTGCCGGAGCGGCCGCCGGAGCCGGTTCGGCTCCGGACGGGGGCCCGGCCTGCGGCGCGGGCGCCTCCTCGACGATGACATGCGCGTTGGTGCCGCTGATCCCGAAGGAGGAGACACCGGCGCGGCGGAGCCGGCCGTCCGCCCGCCACGGCACAGGTTCGGTGAGCAGCCGCACCTCTCCGGAGGCCCAGTCGACATGGGGAGAGGGCTCGTCCACGTGCAGTGTGCGGGGCAGTTGGCCGTGCTGCAGCGCCAGCACCATCTTGATCACTCCGGCCACCCCGGCGGCGGCCTGGGTGTGGCCGATGTTGGACTTCACCGAGCCCAGCCACAGCGGCCGGTCGTCGGGGCGGTCCTGGCCATAGGTGGCCAGCAGCGCCTGTGCCTCGATGGGGTCGCCCAGCCTGGTGCCGGTGCCGTGCGCCTCCACCACGTCCACATCGGCGGATGTCAGGCCCGCGTTGGCGAGCGCCGCGCGGATGACCCGCTGCTGGGAGGGGCCGTTGGGCGCGGTCAGACCGTTGGACGCACCGTCCTGGTTGGTGGCGCTGCCGCGCAGTACCGCCAGCACCGGGTGCCCGTTGCGCCGGGCGTCCGAGAGCCGCTCGATCACGAGCAGGCCGGCACCCTCGGAGAAGCCGGTGCCGTCGGCCGTGGCGGCGAACGCCTTGCACCGGCCGTCCGCGGCGAGCCCGCGCTGCCGGGAGAACTCCACGAACGTGCCCGGGGTGGCCATGACGGTCACACCGCCGGCCAGCGCCAGCGAGCACTCTCCGGACCGCAGCGACTGCGCCGCCAGGTGCAGCGCCACCAGCGCCGACGAGCAGGCGGTGTCCACCGTCACCGCCGGGCCCTCCAGGCCGAAGGTGTAGGCGAGCCGGCCCGACAGGATGCTGGTGGCGATCCCGGTCATCAGATGGCCCTCGGACTCGGAACCGCCCTGTGCCAGGACGCTCATCTCGTAGCCGGACGCGTAGCCCCCGACGAAGGTGCCGGTCGGAGTGGACCGCAGGGTGGCCGGGTCGATCCCGGACCGCTCGAACGCCTCCCAGGCCAGCTCAAGCAGCAGCCGCTGCTGCGGGTCCATGGCAAGGGCCTCACGCGGGCTGATCTCGAAGAAGCCGGCGTCGAAGGCGCTGGCGTCCTGTACGAACCCGCCCGCCCGGGTGTACGAGGTGCCGCTCTGTGCGGCGTCCGGGTCGTACAGCCCCTCCAGGTCCCAGCCGCGGTCGGTGGGGAACTCCGAGATCGCGTCCTCGCCGTCGGAGAGCATCCGCCACAGGTCCTCGGGGCCTGCCATACCCCCGGGGAAGCGGCAGCTCATCCCGACGATGGCGATCGGATCGTCCGTCGCCCCGGTCGTGGTCGTGGCCGCTGCCGTGCCGGTCGCAGCCGTGGTGCCCGGCTCCGGACCCTCGCCGAGCCGTGTACGCAGGTGCCCGGCGAGCGCAGCCGGGTTCGGGTAGTCGAAGACCAGCGTGGCGGGCAGCCGCAGCCCGGTGGCGCTGCTCAGCCGGTTGCGCAGCTGGACGGCGGTGAGCGAGTCGAAGCCGAGGTCGGTGAAGGGCCGGCCGGACTCGATCGACTCCCCCGATGCGTGTCCCAGGACCGCGGCGACGTGTGCACGTACCAGGTTCAGCAGCAGTTCGTCGCGCTCGGCGGCGGGCAGGGCTGCCAGCTGCTGCTGTAGGGGGTCCGCGCCCGCGCCGTCCGCCCCGGCAGCGCTGCGGCGTCCGGTGCCGGCGGTGACCAACGTCCGCCACAGCGGCGGGACTTCCGCGCTGCGGGCCGCCTGGGCACGTAGCCCCGACAGGTCCAGTCGGGAGGCCACCAGGAGCGCCTCGTCCCGGGTCAGCGAGAGGTCCAGCAGCGCCAGTCCCTCATCGGCGCTCAGCGCGACCGCGCCGCTGCGCGTCAACCGGTCCCGGCCCGAATCCGACAGCTGCCCGGTCAGTCCGCTGGCGTCGGCCCACAGGCCCCATCCCAGCGAAAGGCCCGGGAGCCCGGAGGCACGGCGCTCGGCGGCCAGTGCGTCCAGGAAGGCGTTGGCCGCCACATAGTTGCCCTGACCGGGCACCCCGAACGCCGCCGCTGAGGACGAGAAGAGTACGAAGTGGTCGAGGTCCAGCCCACGGGTGAGTTCATGCAGGTTCCAGGCACCGTCCGCCTTCGGGCGCATCACGCCCGCGATCCGCTCAGGGGTCAACGAGGCCACCGTGCCGTCGTCCAGCACACCCGCCGTATGCACCACGGTCCGCAGCGGAACCTCCGCCGGCACCCCGGCCAGTACGGTGGCCAGCTCTCCACGGTCCGCCGCATCACACGCCACCACATCCACCGACGCACCGGCCTCGGCCAACCCCGCCGCCAAAGCGGCCACATCAGCCGCAGCCGGACCCGAACGGCTCGTCAACACCAACCGCTCGGCCCGCCCCGTCACCGCCAGATGACGCGCAACCAGACCACCCAACGTGCCCGTACCACCGGTAATCAGGGCAGCACGGGCGCTGTGCGCGGTGGCCGGACGGGGCTCGGCGAGGTGGGCGGGGAAGGTCAGGACGATCTTTCCGGTGTGCCGGGCCTGCTGCATGAAGCGGAACGCGTCCCGTGCCCGGCGCACGTCCCAGGCCCGCAGCGGAAGACGCTCCAGCTCCCCGGCGACCACCAGCTCCACGATCCGGCCGAGCATGGTGCCCAGCCTCTCGGGGCCCGCCTCACCCAGGTCGAAAGGCCGGTAGTGGACGCCCGGGTGTTCCCCCGCGACGACTTCCGCGTCACGGACATCCGTACGGCCCATCTCCACGAACGCCCCGCCACGCGGCAGCAACCGCAACGACGCGTCAGTGAACTCGCCCGCCAGCGAATTCACCACCACGTCCATACCGGCACCACCCGTGGCAGCCAGGAACTCCGCCTCGAAACCCACCCCACGCGACGACGACACATGCGCCTCATCCAGGCCCATCCCCGCCAGCACCGACCACTTGCCCGGACTCGCCGTCGCAAAGACCTCCAACCCCAGATACCGGGCAATCCGCACCGCCGCCATACCCACACCACCAGCACCGGCATGCACCAACACCCGCTGACCCGACTTCACACCCGCCAACTCCACCAACGCATACCAAGCCGTCATGAAGGCCGTCGGCACCGAGGCCGCATCGGCGAAGGTCCATGCGTCCGGTACGCGGACCAGCTGGCGGGCGTCGGTGACCAGTACAGGGCCGAAGCCGCCCTGGGCCACGCCCATCACCCGTTCACCCGGGGCCAGTTGGGTGACGCCAGGTCCGGCTTCGAGCACTGTTCCGGCGATCTCACTGCCGAGTACTCCGCCGCCGGGGTACATACCCAGCGCGATCAGCACATCACGGAAGTTCAGCCCCGCGGCACCGACCGCCACCCGCACCTGACCCGCCGACAACGGGCCATCCACCCCAGGAACCGGCACCAACGCCAGCCCCTCCAGCGAACCACCCGCATCCGGCTCCAGCCGCCACACACCCTCAGGAACCACCAACGCACCCGAAGACCGCGTCAACCGCCGCCCGTACAACACACCGTCCCGGACAGCGACCTCAGGCTCTCCGGCGGCGACGGCGGCCGGAAGAGCGGCGATCTGCCCGGCGGTACGGGTGGCCGGGAGGTCCACCAGGAGCAGCCGGTCCTCCGGGTTCTCCGACTGCGTCGAGCGCACCAGCCCGGCGAGAGCGGCGGCCGGCAGGTCGGCCACCCCCTCACCGGCCGAGACCGACACACCACCACGGGTGAGCACCACCAACCTGGCGTCGCCGAGCCGGTCTTCGGCCAGCCACTGCTGCACCAGGCCCAGCGTCTCACCGGTCGCCCGCGCCGCGGCCGACGCCGGATCGTCCGCGCCGTCCGCGCCGCCGGCGCAGACCAGGACCACGGCGGGCGTGTACTCCGCAGCCTCCGCGGCGGCAGCGGCATCCGCCAGCCCGGAGAAGGTCCGCACCGGGGTGCCGGACTGTTCCAGGGTCTCGGCGACACCGAAGCGGTCGGTGCCGAGCAGCGCCCACTCCCCGGCTACGGGTTCTCCCCCCGCGATCGGTGTCCAGGCGACGGTGAACAGTGCGTCCGCGACTGCCATATCGGCGGAGCGGAGGCGGTCGGTGTCCACCGGGCGGGTGATCAGCGAGGCCACCGAGAGCACGGGCCGGCCTGCCGGGTCGGCGGCCGTCATCGCCAGGGTGCCCGCCGCGTCGCGGCGCAGCCGGGCGCGGAGCACCGAGGCGCCACTCGCATGCAGCTCGACCCCCGTCCATGCGAACGGAAGCCGCACCTCGCCGGTCGTACCCTCTCCGGCTCCGCCCATCAGGAAGGAGGCGTGCAGTACGGCGTCGAGCAGGGCGGGGTGCAGGCCGAACGCGGGGGCGTCCTGCGCCACCCCCTCCGGGAGGGCGACCTCGGCGAAGACCTCCTCGCCACGGCGCCACACCGCCTGGAGCCCCTGGAACGCCGGGCCGTAGCCGTACGGGCCCTCGTTCGCGGCCTCGTACAGACCCGAGACGTCCACCTTCGTGGCCCCGCGGGGCGGCCATACCGCGAAGTCGTCGTCGGTGGCGGCGGCCGGGCCGGTGGGGGCGAGCAGTCCGCTCGCGTGCCGGGTCCACACCTGGGGCTGGTCGGGCGCGTCCGGGCGCGAGAAGACATCGACGGGGCGGCGGCCGTCCGCTCCGGTTTCGGCCAGCACCACCTGGATCTGCACGGCTCCGCCGTCGTCGGGGAGGGTGAGCGGCGTCTGGAGCGTCAGCTCCTCCAGGAGCCCGCAGCCGACCTGGTCACCGGCGCGTACGACCAGTTCCACGAAGCCGGTCCCCGGCAGCAGCACCACACCGTCCACCGCGTGGTCAGCCAGCCACGGATGCGTACGCACCGACAGCCGACCGGTGCACAACGTGCCTGCTCCACCGGCGAGTTCAACTGCTGCTCCCAGCAGCGGATGACCCATGGCACTGAGGCCCAGCGCCGCCGGGTCGCCGCCCGTGACGGTGCCGGCGGCCTTCGGCCAGAAGCGCTCGTGCTGGAAGGCGTACGTCGGCAACTCGACCCGCCGCCCTCCGGGGAGCACCGCTTCCCAGTCGACCGGCGCCCCACCCACGAACGCCTCGGCCAGCGAGGTCACCAGCCGTTGCGTGCCGCCCTCGTCCCTGCGCAGCGTCCCGCAGACGGCGGCCGGCTCCGTACCCGGTCCGGTCTCCTGGGCGAGGTCCTGAAGGGTGTCGTTCATCGCGCCCATCAGGACCGGGTGCGGGGTGACCTCGATGAAGAGCTGGTGTCCGCGGCCCGCCAGGGCCCGTACCGCGCGGTCGAAGTGGACCGTGGCACGGAGGCTGCGGAACCAGTAGCCCGCGTCCAGCTCCTCACCGCTCAGGGTTTCGCCGGTCATCGCGGAGACCATCGGGACACGACCCCGACGCGGGGATATCCCGGCCAGCGCGGCCGTGATCTCCTCCTCAAGCCGGTCCACCTGAGCGGAGTGCGAGGCGTAGTCCACCGCCACCATCCGCGCCC